>NZ_KV833385.1:0-10446 GCF_001837635.1 Neisseria sp. HMSC070H10 | reverse complement strand
AACATGGCTTGCGCCGTAAGGCGTGCCGCCGCTTTGGGTATTGCTGAGCGCGGACTCGGTATATGGAATGCCGCTGATGACCATGCCGTGGTGCAGCAGGGGCAGCATCATGGTCAGCAGGGTGCTTTCTTGGCCGCCGTGCAGCGAAGATGTGCTGGTGAAAACGGTGGCAGGTTTGCCGACGAGTTCTGCACCGAGCCAAAGGGGAATGGTGCCGTCGATAAAGTATTTCATCGCGGCAGCCATATTGCCGAACCGCGTCGGGCTGCCGAGCGCAAGGCCGGCGCAATTTTTGAGGTCGTCGGCAGTCGCGTATGGCGCACCTTCGTCAGGAATGGCTTTTTCAACGGCTTCGCAAACGGTGGAAACTTTGGGAACGGTACGCAATACGGCTTCGCAACCGTCCACGCTTTCGATACCGCGTGCGATTTGGCGGGCAAGGTTGCGCGTGCTGCCATTTTGGGAATAAAAGAGAACGAGGATTTTCAGAGGATTTGGGTTCATTTGGGGTTTCCGTTACAATGCTGTCAGGTTTCAGACGGCCTTTTAAATACTCGGGCCGTCTGAAAAGAAAAAATTTCAATTTAAAAGAGGGAAAAGGTTATGCCGTTTTCGCAATGGTGGCAAGGTTTTTTAAAGAGTAAAGGCGTGGCGTTCGCTTGGTTTGTCGTGCGCCGTTTTGATGAGGAGCGCGTGCCGCAGGTAGCGGCAAGCATGACGTTTACGACACTTTTGGCTTTGGTGCCCGTGTTGACGGTGATGGTCGTCATCGCTTCGGCCTTCCCCGTTTTCGACCAATGGTCGGAGGAATTTATCTCTTTTATCAACCGCACCATCGTTCCGCAGGGCGCGGACATGGTGTTTGACTACATCAATGCATTCCGCGATAAGGCCACCAATCTGACGGCGATCGGCAGTGTGATGTTGGTCGTAACCTCGCTGATGTTGATTCGGACGATAGACAATGCGTTCAACCGGATTTGGCGCGTCAATTCGCAACGGCCTTGGATGATGCAGTTTTTGGTGTATTGGGCGTTGCTGACGTTTGGGCCTTTGTCTTTGGGCGTGGGCTTGTCGGTCGTGATCGGTCAGGTGCAAGTAGTGGGCGGCTCGGAATGGCTGAGGGTTATCACTACGGTTTCATTTATTACGCTGCTGCTGTGGGGTTTATACCGCTTTGTGCCCAACCGTTTCGTGCCTGCCAGCCATGCTTTGGTCGGCGCGGCCGTAACGGCGTTTTGCTTGGAAACGGCACGCTTTTTATTCGCTTGGTACATGGGCAACTTTGACGGCTACAAATCGATTTACGGCGCATTTGCCGCGGTACCGTTTTTCCTGTTGTGGCTCAACCTGTTGTGGACGCTGGTATTGGGCGGCGCGGTTTTGACCTCGTCCCTGTCCTACTGGCGCGGCGAAGCGTTCCGCCGCAGTCTGGATGCGCGCGGCCGCTTTGATGATGTATTGAAAATCCTGCTGCTGCTCGACTCTGCCCAACAAAGCGGCAAGGCATTGCCGGTGCAGGAGTTCAGACGGCATATCAATATGGGCTTCGATGAATTGGGCGAGCTTTTGGAAAAGCTGGCGCGACACGGTTATGTCTATTCCGGCCGTCAGGGCTGGGTCTTGAAAATGGGAGCGGAGTCCATCGACTTGGCTGAGCTGTTCAAACTCTTTGTCTACCGTCCGCAAACGCTTAATAAAGACAAGGTCAATCAAACGGTTGATCACATTATGCAGCCCTGCTTGGAAACCTTGAACATGACGCTGGCCGAGTTCAGTGCCCATACGAAAAAACAATCCTCTTAAACCTGACGCCGTCTGAAAGCAAAAATATCAAGTTTCAGACGGCCTTTGCTATAATCAGCACACTACTGAATACTACATTCAACCTACAAGGAAAAATAGATGAAAACACCAGCCCTACTCTCGCTGCTCGGTCTGATTCCATCTGCCGCTTTTGCCGCCCACGGCGTAAGCCTTGGCCAACCACCGAAATATCCGGCCAACTTCACCGCTTTCGAATACGTCAATCCCAACGCTCCCAAAGGCGGCTCGTTTACCACGCCTTTCCTCGGTGCTTTTGACACGCTCAATCCCTTTACCCTCAAAGGCAACCACGAATACGGCATCAGCATGCTGACGCTCGACACCCTGACCGAGCAAAGCATGGACGAACCTTACGCCGTTTACGGCCTGATTGCCGAAGACATCGCCCTGGCGCCGGATGGCCTTTCCGTTACCTTCAAAATCAACCCTAAAGCCAAATTCCACAACGGCGACCCCGTTTTGGCCAAAGACGTTGCCGCTTCATTTAACATCCTGACCAAAGACAAAGCTGCCGCCCCCATGTACCACTTCTACTGGAGCGACGTGGCCAAAGTGGAAACGCCCAACGACCGCACCGTCGTGTTCCGCTTTAAGCAGCGCAACTCAGAATTGCACATGATTCTCGGCAGCCTGCCCGTCTTCTCGCATAAAAGCTATCCCAAAGGCCTAGCCGCCGCACCCAACAGCCTGCCGATCGGCTCCGGCCCCTACCGTTTTGCCAAAGCTGAAAACGGCCGCATCAGCGAGTTTGTCCGCGACAAAAACTACTGGGCGCAAAATCTGCCCGTACGCAAAGGTCGCTACAACTACGACCACATCCGCATCAAATACGTCAAAGACGAAGTTGTCCGCATCGAAGGACTGAAAGGCGGCCAATATGACTTCGTACAAGAAAACGTCGCCCGCAACTGGGCACGCGCCTACTCCGACGAAGTCCTCAAAAAACGCAATCTGTCCAAACACGAATGGATACAAAACAGCACAGCCGGCATGCAAGGCTTCGTCATCAATATGCGCCACAAGCCCTTGGACAATATTTACGTCCGCCGCGCCTTGATTGAAAGCTTCGACTACGAAAGCGTCAACCGCCGCATCTTCTACGGCGCATACCGCCGCACCGACAGCTTCTTTACCAACAGCACCATGGCTGCAACCGGCAAGCCGGACAGCGCGGAAACCGCATTGCTCAAATCATTGGGCACCAAGCTGCCCGACGGCGTATTGGATCAAGACGTCCCTATGCCGCCGGTTACCGACCCCAAACTGGGCGTGCGCCCGAACCTGCTCAAAGCACGCGCCCTGCTTGAAAAAGGCGGCTATCAATACAAAAACGGCAAAGCAGTCGACAAACAAGGCAAACCGCTGACCTTTGAATTCCTCGCACCAAGCAAAAACTACGAACGCATTACCTCCAAATGGCAGAGCGACCTCGCCAAAATCGGCATTACCATGAACGTGCGCACCGCCGACTCCGCCGTGTACCAAAAACGCATGAACGACTTCGATTTTGACGTGACCACCGGCTACTACGGCAACAGCGAAAGCCCCGGCAACGAGCAATACGACTACTTCAGCTGCGCCGCCGCCAAAACCGAAGGCAGCCGCAACCTATCCGGCGTCTGTCATCCTGCGGTCGAAAAACTGCTGACCCATTTCAACAGCTTTACCAACCGCCAAGAGCTGCAAACCACCTCGCGCGCGCTCGACCGACTGATTCGCCACCAATACACCATCGTTCCAAACTGGTTCGCCGACCGCTACCGCGTCGTGTACCGTAACGATGTCGGCATTCCGTCCAAGCTGCCGAAATACTACGACCCCATCACCTTCGCCATGACCGCAGGCTGGAAGAAAAAGTAGTCGCATTTCGACAACACGTCCAAGCGTCTGACAAGCCCTTGGCGTGTAGTCCTAAGCATAGAATCATAAAACCTAGTTGTTTGTTTAAAAACAATCAATCGGCTGATTCAACACAAACATAAAAGAAAAAACAACTTAAAGCCAAATCAAAGGCCGTCTGAAACATCCGTCAGCAAAATCATCTGCAACGGAACATTTCAGACGGCCTTTTCGTCTTTTTTCAATCCAGTTTCACAACCGAAGTAAAATCTCGAAAATGAACAAAAAATTGCAAAACAATGTCCTCAAATTTTACAAAACCGTGTACACTGCAAGGTAAGAGTTTGAATTATAAGGTTAATCTTAATAAAAACTACAATCATCCAAATTTAACCTAAATCAAGCGTTCATATAACAGACAAAAGGAACAATAATATGGAAATCAAGCGTCTCTCTACCATTCTCAAACTGATTGCCAACCCCGAACGTATGGCCATTCTTTTTCTGCTGCTTGACGGCGACCGCAGCATTACCGAACTGGCGCAAGCGCTCGACTCCTCCCCGACCGGCATCGCCAACCACCTCGCACGCCTGCGCACCGAAGGCATCATCGATTTCACGCGCTACCACCGCATCATCGAATACCGCCTCATCTCCGAAGAAGCCACCACCATCCTCAATACCCTGCGCACGCTCAAAGACCAAGCCGAATAAACAAATTATTCCACATCACAACATCAAGGCCGTCTGAAACATCAGCTTTCAGACGGCCTGCCCCTTTCAGCCCATATCGAAAAATAAACCAATCCGCTATACAATACCGCCCATGCACACAGGCACAATCTGCCGCCTTCCCACCCAACAGCACACACGGAAACATCATGAAAATCGCCACTTGGAACGTCAATTCCCTCAACGTCCGCCTGCCCCAAGTACAAAACTGGCTGGCCGACCACCAAGCCGACATACTCGCCTTACAAGAACTCAAACTCGACCAAGACAAATTCCCGGCCGCCGCCCTACAAATGATGGGCTGGCACTGCGTCTGGAGCGGCCAAAAAACCTACAACGGCGTCGCCATCATCAGCTGCCACGAGCCGCAAGACGTACATTGCGGCCTTCCCGCCCTTCCCGACGACCCGCAACGCCGCGTCATCGCCGCCACCATCAACGGCGTACGCGTCATCAACGTCTATTGCGTCAACGGCGAAGCCCTGGACAGCCCCAAATTCCAATACAAAGAACAATGGTTTGCCGCATTGACCGAGTTCGTCCGCGCCGAAATGGCCGCCCACCCCAAACTCGTCCTGCTCGGCGACTTCAACATCGCCCCTGCCGATGCCGACTGCTACGACCTCGAAAAATGGCACGAAAAAATCCATTGCTCCTCCATCGAAAGACAATGGTTTAAAAACCTGCTCGACCTCGGCCTGACTGACAGCCTGCGCAAAGTCCACCCCGAAGGCGCGTTCTACACCTGGTTCGACTACCGCGGCGCCATGTTCCAACGCAAACTCGGCCTGCGCATCGACCATATCCTCACCAGCCCCGAACTCGCCGCCACCCTTACCAACGTCACCGTCGACCTAGAAACCCGCGCCCAAGAACGCCCCAGCGACCATGCACCGGTTATTGCAGAATTTGACTGTTAGATTTTGAAGCAATATAAACAATAAGGCCGTCTGAAAATTGAATTTCAGACGGCCTTTATTCTAAAAGTTTTCAGACCACGTTTGAAATTGTCTGAAAGTTTGAAACAATGGTTTGAACACCCAAAAACGCGTGCGTGCGTACCGCACACACGCGGTTGGAGGGGGTGTAGGCTACGGCTTGCTTTCTTAATGCCAAATCTACATAGGAGAAAATAAAATGGCTCAAAAAACTTTTACAGATAACGATACAAAAATTGTCATTAGCGGTATTATTGATGCAATTTGGGGAAAAGGTGTTGTTGCGAGCAATAAACCAGAAAACATCAACGATGATGTCATTGAAGTTGTGAATGATGTCGTAGAGAACATCAAACGCAGTACAAGACCAATGCTTGCTATAGATATCACATACAATATCTTATATTCAGCACCTGGTTCGCTTAAAGAAGTTTTATTCGGATTGACAGCCGATATGTTTGCGAATGGAGTTGAAGACCCAAATCACAATATCATTGCAACTTATGTGGGTTGGTTTAATGCACTATACAATAAACGTCAATACAGAACAGCTATTGTTACTGCTGCGCTATACAACCGTTCACGTTTAGAAATGGCTTTTTTGAGATTATAAACTTCAATCATACATAATGGATTAGTACATGTGGGACATAATAAAAGAAATCTATAAAAAATACAAAACCCCGACTTGTATATTATTAATAGATTTTATAATTGGAGTTATATTTGTCAAAAAAAATAAAGAACCATGTATTGGCAGATGTTTATCTCCTATATCAGAATCACCAGATATTGCTTTCACTATTACAATGACTGTTGCATTCATTTGTTTCATATGGATACTAATCTTATCCATGAGTGATTATTAGGCTTATCTCAACACCGTACAATTTTGTGCGGTGTTTTTTCATCTTTGTAAATTCTGAGACCTTTGCAAAAAAGTCCTTCCCCAGACAGCCGAAATCCAAGCACAGGTTTTCGGCTGGATCACTCCTGATTTTACCCAAATCCCCCCTTAATTCCCCTCTGATACTTGATAATCAGGTATCTGGCCGCCTTTTAGGCAGCAGCAGGTACACTTAGCCTGTTGGCGGCTTTCAACAGGTTCAAACACATCGCCTTCAGATGGCTTTGCGCACTCACTTTAATCAGCCCGAAATAGTTGGTGGAGATGCAAGCTACGGCTTGCTTATTGTTAAAGCAAAGCATTAATTGCTCAGGGTACAAATCCAACATTTCAGAAGATTTAATGGTTTAATTGAATCTAAACCTAACTTATACTTTCCCCTTCCCCAGCTTATTACATCGGTTGCTAACGCACCTCCAAAACCATTTTATTTGTAACCCATATCCACAAATAAAATATTTTATGTTTACCCGTAAGTCTGATTTCATATAAAACGCAAATCTTTGCATCTCCAAGTCTAAATAGTTGCCCATTTTATCCAAACATGAAGATATTTTGTCGCGCAAATCCATGTCATCAAAATCAATAGGCGAATCATCACCACGATAATTATAAAAATCTAACAAATACCCCCTTAACCTACTGGATATATCAGTGATTTTCTCTAATGCTGGCCTGAAAAAATATGGGAATAATTTAAATACATAAAGTCCAAATTTATCATTCAAAAATAATAATTCCATAAATTTATTGTGTAAATTTATCTGATTTTCTTGCCTAATACTTTCATTATCAAAATGAAACTTATCTATATTCATTAAATCAATACGGCACTCAAGTATGAGATTTTGTATTTCTTGTAATTTTTCAATTGTTTCTGAGTAAATTCTTTCTTTTCTTTCCCACCATTTCTGTTTAAAAAAATTTTGGAGAGTTAAAAATGCAACAATGAAAGACACTAAAATAGTTATAACATGCCCAATTTCCATACTTATCCCCTAATAACCAAAAATAAATAAGCTATTCTGAGCCAAACAACAACCCTTCCTTAATCCCCCGAATCTTATCCCTCAACACTGCCGCCTCTTCAAACTGCAAATCCCTAGCCGCCTGCTGCATGGCTTTTTCCAGTTTGGCGATTTCTTTAATCGCGTCTTCTTCGTTGTGGATTTCACCGACTTTAACCTTGTTTTTGCCTTTCAGACGACCTTTGCCGCTGTCTTCTTCGTGGTACACGCCATCGATGATATCTTTGACCTGTTTTTTAATCTGCTGCGGCACGATGCCGTGTTCTTCGTTGAATTTAATCTGTTTTTCACGGCGGCGTTCGGTTTCTTCGATGGCGGCTTTCATGGAGTCAGTGATTTTGTCGGCGTACAGGATGGCGACGCCGTTTACGTTGCGTGCGGCGCGGCCTATGGTTTGAATCAGGCTGCGGTGGGAACGCAGGAAGCCTTCTTTGTCGGCGTCGAGGATGGCGACGAGGGAGACTTCGGGGATGTCAAGGCCTTCGCGCAAGAGGTTGATGCCGACGAGTACGTCAAACAGGCCGAGCCGCAAATCTCTAATGATTTCAACGCGCTCGACGGTGTCGATGTCGCTGTGCAGGTAGCGCACTTTGATACCAAGTTCGCTGTAATAGTCGGTGAGTTGCTCCGCCATGCGTTTGGTGAGGGTGGTAACGAGAACGCGTTCGCCTTTTTGGATGCGGTCGTTGATTTCGCTCATTAAGTCATCGACTTGGGTGGCAACTGGGCGGATGATGATTTGGGGGTCGACCAGTCCTGTGGGGCGGACGACTTGTTCGACCACTTGTCCGGCGTGTTCTTCTTCGTATTTGGCGGGTGTGGCGGACACGAAGACGGTTTGCGGCATGACTTTTTCAAATTCGTGGAATTTGAGCGGGCGGTTGTCGCGGGCGGAAGGCAGGCGGAAGCCGTAGTCGACGAGGTTTTGCTTGCGTGATGCGTCGCCTTTGTACATGCCGCCGATTTGGGTAACGGTAACGTGGCTTTCGTCGATGAACATGATGGCGTTGTCGGGCAGGTAGTCCATCAGCGTGGGCGGCGGTTCGCCTTCTTTTTTGCCGGAGAAGTGGCGGGAGTAATTTTCGATGCCTTTGCAGAAGCCCATTTCGTAGAGCATTTCGAGGTCGAAGCGGGTGCGCTGTTCGATGCGTTGTTGTTCGACGGGGCGTTGTTCGCGGGCGAAAAATTCGATGCGTTCGCGCAGTTCTTCTTTGATGGACTCGCAGGCGCGCAATACGGTGTCGCGCGGGGTAACGTAGTGGCTGGACGGGAAGACGGTGTAGCGGCCGACGCGTTGGATAAGGCTGCCTGAAAGCGGGTCAAACATATCGAGGCGGTCGATTTCGTCGTCAAACAGGCTGATGCGCAAGGCGTTTTCCGAGCTTTCGGCGGGGTACACGTCAATCACGTCGCCGCGCACGCGGAAGCTGCCGCGTTTGAAGTCCAAATCGCCGCGTTCGTACTGCATGGAAACGAGCGTGGCGATGATGTCGCGCTGCTCGATGGTGTCGCCTTCTTTAACGGACAACACCATTTGTTGATACTCGGTCGGGTCGCCGATACCGTAAATGGCGGACACGGTGGCGACGATAATCACGTCGTTGCGCGTCATCAGGTTTTTGGTGGCAGAAAGGCGCATTTGCTCGATGTGTTCGTTGATTGCGCTGTCTTTTTCGATAAACAAATCGCGGCTGGGCACATAGGCTTCTGGCTGGTAATAGTCGTAGTAAGACACGAAATATTCCACCGCGTTTTCAGGGAAAAACTCGCGCATTTCGGCATAGAGTTGGGCGGCAAGGGTTTTGTTGTGCGCCATGATGATGGCGGGACGGCCGCTTTGCGCAATTACGTTTGCCATGGTGTAGGTTTTGCCGGAACCGGTTACGCCGAGCAGAGTTTGATAAGCAAGGCCGTCTGAAAGCCCTTCGAGCAAACCGGCAATGGCGGTAGGCTGGTCGCCTGCGGGCGGAAATGGCTGGTGGAGTTTAAACGGAGAATTGGGATATTGAATGACTTCCATAAGACGGCCTGTTTTATGTTCAGGTAAAGAGAGAATTATAACAAAGGGCCGTCTGAAAATTGATAGTGTGCCAATCTGATAAGACTAAATATTTCTTCTCCTTCCTTAGCTAACTGAGGTTAGTTATGTTAGCAGGAACAATTAAATTAGGGGCTGTACTAGATTAGCAGATATGTTACCCTCGAAATATGAAGATAACGCACTGCAAATTAAAGAAAAAAGCACAGAAAGAACTGCTCCGTTTTTTTGTACTGGAAGTTACCGCCCGTTCTGCAGTCGATATTTTGGGTATCCATCCCAATTCAGCAGCACTGTTCTACCGTAAAATCCGCACGGTTATAAACTATCATTTGGCCTTGGCTGCCGATGAGGTTTTCGAGGGCCCTGTCGAGCTGGACGAAAGCTATTTCGGCGGACAGCGTAAAGGCAGGCGTGGTCGCGGTGTGGCAGGAAAAGTGGTTGTCGTCGGCATTCTGAAACGCAACGGACGGGTCTATATCGTTGTGGTGGATAATGCCAAGTCTGAAACGTTACTCCCTGTCATTAAAAAGAAAATCATGCCGGACAGTATTGTTTATACCGATAGTCCGAGCAGCTACGACCAGTTGGACGTGAGCGGTTTCATCCATTACCGCATCAACCATTCCAAGGAATTTGCCGACCGTCAGAACCACATTAATGGCATTGAGAATTTTTGGAATCAGGCAAAACGTGTCTTGCGAAAATACAATGGAATCGATCGCAAATCTTTCCCGCTGTTCTTGAAAGAATGCGAATTTCGATTTAACTTCGGCACACCGTCCCGGCAGCTAAAAATCCTGCGGGATTGGTGTGGAATTTAGAGCTAATCTAGTACAGCCCCTTAAATTATCCTCTCCCGAAAGGATGTATCCCCCACGTCCTTTTCTTTATCCGCTTCCTCCCTTTCGATCAGATTTCTACCCCGTAAAAGGCTTACACTCCGCATCATTGCCCCTAAATATCTCCTCGCCATCCGTACAGCTTCCCTTCACCTTCATCTTCCCGCACACCACCGCCGTCAACGACTCGTTCAAGCGTAATACTCTCGGCTCCGCCTCACTATCCAGCGCCACTGCCTTCAGGGTAAACTTCCCCTCCAAGATCCCCTTAGCCTGGCCGCTCATCCTGATACAG
>NZ_KV833384.1:30410-92791 GCF_001837635.1 Neisseria sp. HMSC070H10 | reverse complement strand
AGGGGATTTTGGGGAATTTTGCAAAGGTCTCATAAGGGATTTGTTGAGAAAAAGGCTGAGGAATATAAACAAAAAGGCCGTCTGAAATTTTCAGACGGCCTTTTTTGTTTTTGAATATTGTAAGTGATTGTACTACTGAGAAAAACAGGAATTAGCAAATTAAAATACTAGCATTATAAATTTAACATAATATAAATTATGCGAACTTAGACTAGCATGATGCAATAGTCTTTTCTACAAATTATGGCCATAACCAAGCCCATGTGCTTCGGCCTTCTCCTTGCAGTAAAACTAAAGTTCGGCAAGCTGAAGCTGTGTTCATGCATTCGAAGCCGATGCCGTAGGCTGATAAAACTGCAGCAATTTTGGGATGCAGAAATTTTTGTTTTGCTCCTGTACCTATGATAATGACTTCTGGACGGTTTTCTGCTGTTTTAATTGCTGATATAAAAATTTGTTCATTTAATTCTTCGATGGTTGTTTGAGGAATGATGCTCACTTTGCCATTTTGCCAGCAAATGGGTTCTGAGTATGTTTGTTCACCGATTTGCAATATGCCTTGTGAGGATGAAAAAAATGATGTGGCTTCATCGATATGGTTTTCTGTGATTTTCATGGCAATTCCTGTTTTTATGGTAGAACGATTTTCAGACGGCCTTGGGAAACTTGCAAAAAAAGGTGCAAAATCAAGCAATATCAGGTAGGATTCAACGTTTGACCTTGTGCATTGATGCTTTGCTCTGAATTTACGATTGCAAGCGATTATAACAAGCCTTGGTTTTTCGTGATTATTTTAAAGTATCGGCTCAAAAGGAGACACAATGAAGCCAGTAAATATCGGTCTTTTAGGTTTGGGTACAGTCGGTGGCGGTACGGCCACTGTATTGCAGGACAACGCTGCGGAAATCAGCCGCCGCTTGGGACGTGAAGTCCGTATTTCTGCTGTTTGTGATTTGAGCGAAGAAAAAGCCAAACAAATTTGCCCGAATGCTGCTTTTATCAAAGATCCGTTTGAGCTGGTTCAACATCAAGATGTTGATGTTGTTGTTGAATTGTTTGGCGGCACCGGTATTGCCAAAGATGCGGTATTGAAAGCGATTGAAAACGGTAAACACATTGTTACTGCCAATAAAAAACTGTTGGCTGAATACGGCAATGAAATTTTCCCTTTGGCGGAAGAAAAAAATGTCATGGTGCAGTTTGAAGCTGCTGTTGCCGGCGGTATCCCTATTATCAAGGCTTTGCGTGAAGGTTTGGCTGCGAACCAAATCCGCAGTATTGCCGGTATTATTAATGGTACCAGCAACTTCATTCTTACTGAAATGCGTGAAAAAGGCAGCGCGTTTGCAGACGTATTGAAAGAAGCTCAGGCTTTGGGCTATGCAGAAGCTGACCCTACTTTTGATATCGAAGGTCATGATGCCGGCCATAAAATTACGATTATGAGCGCATTGGCATTTGGTACGCCGATGAACTTTTCTGCCTGCTATTTGGAAGGTATCAGCAAACTCGACAGCCGCGATATCAAATACGCTGAAGAACTTGGCTATCGTATCAAGTTGTTGGGTATTACCCGTAAAACCGACAAAGGCATCGAGTTGCGCGTACACCCTACTCTGATTCCTGAAAGCCGTTTGCTGGCTAACGTTAACGGCGTGATGAATGCTGTCCGTGTCAATGCCGATATGGTTGGTGAAACCTTGTATTACGGTGCAGGAGCCGGTGCATTGCCAACTGCTTCTGCCGTGGTTGCCGACATCATTGATATTGCCCGCCTAATTGAAGCGGAAACTGACCATCGTGTTCCTCACTTGGCATTCCAACCTTCACAAGTTCAAGCGCAAAATATTCTGCCTATGGATGAAATCACCAGCAGCTACTATCTGCGCGTTCAAGCAACTGACGAACCGGGCACTTTGGGTCAAATTGCCGCACTCTTGGCCAAAGAAAATGTTTCTATCGAGGCTCTGATTCAAAAAGGCGTGATTAATCAAAGCACTGCCGAAATCGTGATTCTGACTCACACCACAGTGGAACACAACGTCAAACGCGCTATCGCAGTGATTGAAGCTCTGAGCTGCGTGGAGGCTCCGATCACCATGATCCGCATGGAAAGCCTGCATGACTGAGCAACAAACGGAAAGGCCGTCTGAAGAGCAACTGGCAGCTAGAAAGAAAGCCAAGGCAAAAATCCGCACCATTCGCATTTGGGCATGGATTATTTTGTCTTTGCTGGCTCTGACTGCCCTGCTCTCACAATGCGCCATGAACAAGCCGCAGATGAAACAAAATGTGGTGGAGTCTTGCGTAAAAAACATTCCTTTTGCTGAAAAATGGCAAACTGATTTGAAGGCAAAAGGTTTGGATGCGCAAAACGAGAAATTGGCTCAAGACTATTGTGTCTGTATGTGGGATCAGCCCTTAAGCAAACTCTCTGACGAACAAATCCGAAACTTCGGCAAAATCAGCCCAGAGGAGCAACTCAAGCTCTTGGGTGGCGCGGAAGCTTTTGAGGCACGCGATAAGCAATGCGTGGCTGATTTAAAGGCTGAGTAAACCAAAATATGGGTTTAAGCCAAAGGCTACAAGGCCGTCTGAACAACAGACGGCCTTTCTTATATTGAATAAATAGTAATAAGAATTGATTTCATTATATTTTAAGTTTAAGATAGCTTGGTTAATTGCTTTTCTATGGTTGTTGCCATGCGCTACCACTTTCCTATTGCCATTGATATTTATGATTTTTTGTATACCGGCCGGTTTGATTATCTGGAAATCGGACAATCGGCAGAGTCTATTTTGCAGATGTTTCCTGCGCCTGATTGCGTTCCTAAAGGCTTGTTGGTACAAAAAGGCTGGAATATTTGGCTTTATGGCGATATCGAACTGCATTTCTCCGACAATCGTTTGACACAGATTCGCGCTGATTTTCAGCCTGATGCTGCACTAAGCGGCGGCCGTTGGGTAAAATTGAATCCGTGGTTTTTTGCAAATGGCTGCCTTGATGTATATGCCGTCATTCAGCGCTTAGTACAACGCAATATCGATTTTATTAAAACGGAAACGCATACCAATTTGATTTTACAGCTGCAAAGCGGGGTCGAATTGATTTTTGAAAAATGTCGGGGTATGAAACTTGCCTCGTTCCGCAAACAAAAAGCCTCCCTGCCCCATTGGGCGCGTGAAACGGCTTCTTAAATAAACAATGCCGTCTGAAAACATCATTTCAGACGGCATTATCAGTTACAAACCATTCAATAACTGTCGGATTTTCGTCATCGCCATAGAAGTCTGTTCATTACAGCCCACAGTCCCTACTCCGCTATCAAAGCAATCAATGCTGCTGACGCTGCAAAAGTGAGCATAGGCCATTTTCAACTCTCTGGCCAAAACGGCTTCAGGCATACCGGTCATACCGAGTACATCTACCCCGTCACGGCGATAACGGGCGATTTCTGCGCGGGTTGGACGGCGCGGACCTTGCAGGCAGCCATAAACGGCGGAATCGTAAATCGGCACATTGTGCGCTTTCGTGATATTCAACAATTCTTGTCGCAATTCATTGCAATAAGGGTTGAAAAAATCGGTATGGACGACAGGGCATTCTTGGCCTTCAAAAAAAGTATCTTTACGGCCATAGGTATAGTCGATCAAATCGTGCGGCAACACCAGACTGCCGTTTTCAAAATCGGGATTGATACCGACGACTGAGGAAATGGCAATGATGTTTTCGACGCCTAAAGAGTGTAACGCCCAGATATTGGCGCGGTAGTTGATTTCATGCGGCGCGATGGTATGGCTGAAGCCGTGTCGTGCAAGGAAAACAATGTCCAAGCGCCCCAACCTGCCGAATAAAATAGGGCTGCTGGTTAAGCCGTATGAAGTACGTACGATTTTTCGTTCGGTAATTTCGAGTTCCGGCAGTTTGGTCAAACCGCTGCCGCCGATAATGGCTAACATATAGACTTCCTTTGTTATCAATGGCCGTCTGAAACTTGGATTTCAGACGGCCTTAATATGATTTATTTATGTTTGTAGAAATGGCTGCCGAAATAGGCAGATGCGCCTTCACGCAATAAAACCAATGTTACGGCGGCAAGCGGCAGACCAGCAAGCATACCGACAAAACCCATCAGTTGTCCGAAAGCCATCAACGAGAAAATCACCCAGAACGGAGACAAACCGATACGGTCGCCGACGATTTTAGGCGTAATGAAAAAGCTTTCCAAGAATTGTCCGACACCGAATACAGCCCAGACCATCAACAAACCCTGCCATGAGCCATATTGTAAAAGCGCGGCAACTGTTGCCAGCAAAAGGCCGGTAAATGCACCCAAATACGGAATAAATACCAAAATACCGGCAATCATACCGATGGCAAAGCCGGAATCCAAACCGACCAGCATCAAGCCCAATCCATAAACCAAGCCCATAATCATCATAACCATCAGCTGGCCACGCAGAAACTCGCCCAAAACTTCATCCATATTGCCGCTGATACGCGTGTAAGTTTCGATAAAACGGCGCGGAACCAATTTACTGATTCCGGAAGACCAGCGTTTCCAATCCAACAAGAAGTAATACAGCAACAAAGGCAACAACACCAAATTGCTGACGCCGCTGATCACGTTGCCGCTTTGACGCATCAAGGTCGGAATCCATTCTTTGAGCGTATTGCTCAACTCATCCGTATGCGATTGCAACCATGCGATGATTGATTCTTGATCGATTTGAATATAATCCCCGCTGACGCTGTTGAGCCATGGTAGCAGTTTGTTTTGAACGAAGCCCACGATTTGTGGCAGGCGTTCGGCCAGATTATTAAACTGATTTAACAGCATAGGTATAATAATCAGCATCAACGCCAGTAATATCAGCAAAGCAAACGCCATAATAATCATGGAGGCCGGCGCGCGGCGGATACGCTTCAATTGCAGCCATTCGACCAAGGGATTCAAAACATAGGCCAAAATGGCAGCCACAATAAACGGCGTCAAAACATTGCCTAAGGCATATAAAAGCCAAATAAAGGCCGCGATAACGCAAGCCATAATAATCCACGGTTTTATACTGCGCGCTTTCTTTTGATACATAAAAAGGTATTTCCCAATTGATGTTTAAGGTTTTCGAAATAAATAAGCAGTATAACAGATTCACAAAGGCCGTCTGAACGCGTGACGGCTATTAAGATAAAATAAAAATTGTTGACAATAATGCCAAAAAAATCAGCCTGAATCCTCTAATTTAAGATAAAATACGCTCCGACAATCTACCCATACCCGAATAAGGAAATCCAATGAGCACTTCTTTGAGCTATCGTGACGCAGGCGTGGATATCGACGCAGGCGATCAACTGGTCGAAAACATCAAACCTTTTGCCAAGCGTACTATGCGCCCTGAAGTGTTGGGTGATTTGGGCGGTTTCGGCGCTTTGGTCGAAATCGGCAAAAAATACAAAAATCCGGTATTGGTTTCCGGTACGGACGGCGTCGGCACCAAGCTGAAACTGGCATTCGACTGGGACAAACACGATACTGTCGGCATCGATTTGGTTGCAATGAGCGTCAACGACATTTTGGTCCAAGGTGCAGAACCTTTGTTTTTCTTGGACTATTTCGCTTGCGGCAAGCTGGATGTTGCCCGCGCGACTGATGTGATTAAAGGTATTGCCCAAGGTTGCGAAGAATCCGGTTGCGCTTTGATTGGCGGTGAAACTGCCGAAATGCCGGGCATGTATCCCGAAGGCGAATACGACTTGGCCGGTTTTGCCGTCGGTGTGGTTGAAAAAGAACGCGTTATTAACGGCCGCAGCATTCAGGCCGGAGACGTTGTTTTGGGCTTGGCTTCCAACGGCGCACACTCCAACGGCTACTCTTTGGTACGCAAAATCATCGAGCGCGACAATCCTGATTTGGACGCGGAATTCGACAACGGTAAAACTTTGCGCGAAGCCATTATCGCCCCTACCCGCCTGTATGTGAAACCTATCCTTGCCGCTTTGGAAAAATTCACCATTAAAGGCATGGCCCATATTACCGGCGGTGGCATTACCGAAAACGTACCTCGCGTTTTACCTGAAAATACCGTCGCACAAATCGATGCCAAAGCGTGGGAATTGCCTAAACTGTTCCAATGGCTGCAAAAAGCAGGTAATGTGGAAACCCAAGAAATGTACCGTACCTTCAACTGCGGTATTGGTATGGTCGTTATCATTGCTAAAGAAGATGCCGATGCGGTACAAGCATTCTTGAGCGAACAAGGCGAAACCGTTTACCGTTTGGGCGCAGTTCGTGAGCGCAACGGTGACGAACATCAAACCCAAGTGGCTTGATTGAGATGTAATTAGAAAAGTGCGGATGATGAATCCGCACTTTTTATTGTTTATGGTCTAGGAAAATCTTCGTCCTAGCCTGCTTCTTCCATAAAGCCGGCCAACTGAGCCGTATCGTGGGCAATCATCAGCTCTTCATTGGTTGGAACAACCAAGACAGCCGGCATAGAACCTGTCGGGCTGATGATACCGGAGTTACCGTAGCGTTTGTCCATATTGGCTTTGGTGTCGATGTGCAGACCTAAGAAATCCAAGTAGGAAACAGTTTTAGCGCGGATATTACGCGAGTTTTCGCCGATACCGCCAGTAAATACCAGTGCGTCAACGCCACCACAAGCCACAGCCATCGAAGCAATGTATTTGGCAAGGCGGTAAGTCATCACTTCCAGAGCCAAGCGTGCGCCTTCATGGCCTTCATCCGCAGCAATTTCCAAAGAACGGCAGTCATTGGAGAGTTCGGAAATACCGAGCAAACCTGATTTTTTGTTCAGCATTTCATCAACTTGGGCAACATCCAAACCGGCGTGTGAAGTCAGATAGCTGTATACGCCCGGGTCGATGTCACCGCAGCGTGTACCCATTACCAAACCTTCAATCGGCGTGAAGCCCATACTGGTGTCAACGGATTTGCCGTTTTTGATGGCGGTAATGGATGCGCCGTTACCTAAGTGGGCAATAATCATACGGATGTCTTCCAGAGGTTTGCCCAAAATCCGTGCGGCTTCAGGGGCAACGTAACGCATGCTGGTACCGTGGAAACCGTAGCGGCGGAAAGCGTATTTTTTACGCAATTCGCGCGGAACGGCATAAGTGTAGGCACGCTCCGGCATGGTTTGGTGGAACGAAGTATCCATCACGCCGACATTGGGCAGACCCGGGAAATGCTCTTGCGCAGCCAAAATGCCGTTGATATTAGCAGGATTGTGCAGCGGAGCGAGCGGAATGCAGGCATTGAGTTCGTCCATTACTGCTTGATCGATCAAAACAGATTCGCTGTATTTTTCGCCGCCGTGGGCGATGCGGTGGCCGATAGCTTTAATGCGGTCGTGCAGGCCGTGTTTTTCAAGTTCTTTCAGCAACATACCTACGGCACCGGCATGATCGTTACGGCCGGTCAAAGCTGTTTGGCATTTTTTGCCGTCTTTGCTGAACGTAATGACTGCTTCGGGCGTACCCAAACGTTCGCCGAGACAGCTTAAGAGAACTTTGCCGTTTTTACGGTCGATAACGGCACCTTTGAGTGAAGAGCTGCCGCAGTTCAGAACAAGAATGAGTTGGTTGGACATGGTGTTTCTCCTTTGAATTTTTGATTATTTTTGGCTTCAGGCCGTCTGAAAAGAGCAAGAACATTTGAGAGCTTTTCAGATTGCCTTTGGTTTGGTGTTTAGTCAGGCTTTATGCCCAACCCTAATCTCCATTGCAGGTATCGCTACCTGACTAAAATCTGCTTATTTGGTTTTCAGACGGCCTTGTTTAGTGCTGCGGCCGTATGAAAACTTAAAAGCAATCTTCCGGCACTCGGACTTGTCCTTCCATAATCACGCGTGCGCTACGGCTCATAACCGCTTTGGTGGCCGTCCATTGGCCGTCCTGACATTCGGCGGCGGCACCGACACGCAGTGTGCCTGACGGATGACCGAAACGGACTTCTTTACGCGCTCCACCTCCGGCTGCAAGGTTGACCAGCGTACCGGACACGGCGGCAGCGGTAGCGATGGCAACTGAAGCGGTGCCCATCATGGCGTGGTGCAATTTGCCCATGCTCAGCGCGCGTACCAATAAGTCGATGTCGGCAGCTTTGACGGTTTTGCCGCTTGAAGCGGTGTAATCGGCCGCGGGGGCGACAAAAGCGACTTTCGGAGTATGCGCGCGGGTGGCAGCTTCGGATACATCGCTGATCAAACCCATTTTCAGCGCGCCATACGCGCGGATGGTTTCAAATTTTTCCAGGGCCGCGGCATCGTTGTTGATGTCGTCTTGCAACTCTTTGCCTGTGTAGCCCAAATCTGCGGCATTCAGGAAAATGGTTGGAATACCGGCATTGATAAGCGTGGCTTTCAGACGGCCTATATTCGGCACATCAATTTCATCGACCAAATTGCCGGTTGGGAACATACTGCCTTCGCCGTCGGCCGGATCTAAAAATTCGATTTGTACTTCAGCGGCAGGGAACGTTACGCCATCAAGCTCAAAATCGCCTGTTTCCAAAACTGCGCCGTTTTGCATCGGCACATGGGCAATAATGGTTTTGCCGATGTTTTTTTGCCAGATTTTGACGGTACAGATGCCGTCTGAAGGGATTTTGGATTTATCGACCAAGCCTTGTTCGATGGCAAATGCGCCCACGGCGGCGGTCAGATTACCGCAGTTGCCGCTCCAATCGACAAAAGGTTTGTCGATGGAAACTTGTCCAAACAAATAATCGACATCGTGATCGGCGCGTTCGGATTTATCCAAAATCACGGCTTTGCTGGTGGACGAACTGGCATTGCCCAAACCGTCAATCTGTTTGCCGTAAGGGTCTGGGCTGCCGAGTACGCGCAAAAGGATTTTGTCGCGTGCCTCGCCTGCTTCCTGCGCAGCGGCCGGCAGATCGGTACGTTTGAAGAAAATGCCTTTAGATGTACCGCCGCGGTAGTAAACGGCTGGAATTTTAATTTGCGGCATTCCGAATTCTCCTTTGTATTTTTTAGTATGGTTTTTTCAGACGGCCTCTCAAACATTCGAGGCCGTCTGAAAACCTTTTTGAGCGTAGCCCGGGCATTTTGACTATGCCCGATTTACCTTACGCTGCATTTCCTTCTAAAAAGTCTTGTGCGAAACGTTGCAATACGCCACCGGCTTCATATACCAACACTTCTTCTGCGGTATCGAGGCGGCAGGTAACCGGAACTTTGACGGTTTCGCCGTTTTTACGGTGGATGACGAGGGTCAGGTCGCAGCGCGGTGTGCGTTCGCCGACAACGTCGTAGGTTTCCGTGCCGTCCAGTTGCAGGGTGTGGCGGTTGGTACCCGGTTTGAACTGCAGCGGCAACACGCCCATACCGATCAAGTTGGTGCGGTGGATACGCTCGAAGCCTTCGGCAACAATCGCTTCCACACCGGCGAGGCGCACGCCTTTTGCAGCCCAGTCGCGGCTTGAGCCTTGACCGTAGTCCGCACCGGCAATGATGATGAGTGGCTGTTTGCGGTTCATATAGGTTTCGATGGCTTCCCACATGCGCATGGTTTGACCTTCTGGTTCAACGCGTGCCAGCGAACCTTGGCGTACGCTGCCGTCTTCGTTTCTCACCATTTCGTTAAACAGTTTCGGATTGGCGAAGGTTGCGCGTTGGGCGGTCAAGTGATCGCCGCGGTGGGTGGCGTAAGAGTTGAAGTCTTCTTCAGGCAAACCCATTTTCGCCAAATATTCGCCTGCGGCACTGCTGGCCAAAATCGCATTGGATGGCGAGAG
Organism: Neisseria sp. HMSC070H10; assembly: GCF_001837635.1. NCBI lineage: Bacteria > Pseudomonadati > Pseudomonadota > Betaproteobacteria > Neisseriales > Neisseriaceae > Neisseria > Neisseria sp. HMSC070H10. The sequence continues at coordinate 83,006 of NZ_KV833384.1, read as the reverse complement.
GTGGTCGGTGGTAATGTTGTCGGGCAAAATCGCCAGCGGACGCATACCGCTCAATGTACGTTCCCCAGCCAATGCGCCTTCCCAGTAAGGCGGACGGCGGATGTAGGTGGACATAGGACGCCAGTCGTACAGCGGGCTTGGTGCTTTTTGCGCTGTGCCGGTGTCGAACATTGGGATATAAACGTCGCGGAATTGTTGCGGTTTCACATATTCGGCAACGATGGCATCGATTTCTTCATCGGTAGGCCAGATGTCTTTCAGGCGGATTTCTTTGCCGTCTGCAACGCCGAGTACGTCATTTTCAATATCGAAACGGATGCTGCCTGCCAGCGCGTAGGCAACGACCAACGGAGGCGAAGCGAGGAAAGCCTGTTTCGCATACGGATGGATACGGCCGTCGAAGTTGCGGTTGCCCGAAAGTACGGCGGTGGCGTACAAATCGCGGTCGATGATTTCTTTCTGGATTTTCGGATCCAGCGCGCCGCTCATGCCGTTACAGGTGGTACATGCGAAGGCAACGATACCGAAGCCGAGTTTTTCCATTTCAGGCAGCAGGCCTGCTTCTTTCAAATAGATTTCGGCTACTTTTGAACCCGGGGCAAACGAAGATTTCACCCAAGGTTTGCGTTGCAAGCCAAGACGGTTGGCATTGCGTGCCAACAGCGCGGCGGCAACAACGTTGCGCGGATTGGAAGTATTGGTACACGAAGTAATCGCGGCAATAATCACTGCACCGTCAGGCATTTGGCCGTCTGAAGGCTCTTCATAAGGTTTAGCCAAGCCTTTGCTGGCCAAATCGGCGGTTGCAAAACGGGCATGTGGGTTACTTGGGCCTGCCATGTTGCGTGTTACGCTGCTCAAATCAAATTTCAAAACACGAGGATAAACGGCGGTTTTCAAGGCATCTGCCCACAAGCCTGCGGTTTTGGCGTAGTTTTCCACCAATTTCACTTGCGCGTCGTCGCGGCCGGTCAGTTTCAAATAATCAATGGTCTGCTCATCAATAGCGAACATCGCAGCAGTCGCGCCGAACTCAGGGGTCATGTTGGAAATAGTGGCACGGTCGCCGATGGAGAGGCTTCTTGCGCCCACACCGAAGAATTCGACAAATGCTCCAACCACGCGCTCTTTACGCAAGAATTCGGTCAGCGCCAACACGATGTCGGTGGCAGTAATGCCCGGCTGGCGTTTGCCGGTCAGCTCAACACCGACAATATCAGGCAGACGCATCATGGACGCACGGCCCAACATTACGGTTTCGGCTTCCAAACCGCCCACACCCACGGAAATCACGCCCAATGAATCGACGTGCGGTGTATGTGAGTCTGTACCCACACAAGTATCAGGGAATGCCACGCCGTTTTTGACTTGGACAACCGGCGACATTTTTTCCAAGTTGATTTGGTGCATAATGCCGTTGCCCGCTGGAATCACGTCCACATTTTCAAATGCGGTTTTTGTCCAGTTGATGAAGTGGAAACGGTCTTCGTTGCGTCGATCTTCGATTTCGCGGTTTTTGCGAAAGGCGTCAGGATCGTAGCCGCCGCATTCAACGGCTAAAGAGTGGTCAACGATAAGCTGGGTTTGCACCACCGGATTCACTTTGGAAGGATCGCCGCCTTTTTCTGCAATCGCATCGCGCAGGCCTGCCAAATCCACCAACGCTGTCTGACCCAGAATATCGTGACACACCACGCGTGCCGGATACCAAGGAAAGTCGATTTCCTGTTTTCCCTCAATCAGCTGGCCCAGCCAGCTTTGCAGCGTAGGCAGGTCGACTTTGTCTGCGCGGTTGACCAAGTTCTCAGCCAAGATACGGCTTGTATAAGGCAGCTTGTCGTAAGAGCCTGGTTTGATATCTTCACACGCCTGACGCGCGTCGTAATATTCCAAATCTGTACCGGGCAGCGGTTTGCGGTAACGTTGGTTGGTAGCCATGTTCAGTTCTCCTGTGGATCTATTTTTCTTGTGGTTTGGGATTTCAGACGACGTTTGTTGAAGGGGTCGTCTGAAAGGGTTTAAAACATCGAAACAATCATCTGATACAGCGGATTTCTCTCGTCTATCAACAATTTCACAGCCATCGAAATGCTGATGACAATCAGCAGCGGCTTAATCAGCTTCGAGCCAAAACGGACGGCAAATCTCGCACCTAAATTCGCACCGACAAACGCACCGACCGCCATCGTTGCCGCAATCGGGAAAATAATCGAACCGTGTAGCAGGAATACCGATAGCGAACCAAGATTGCAGGCAACGTTCGCCAATTTGGTGTAAGACATCGCGTTCAACAGCTTACAGCCGAGCAAAACAATAAAGGCAATCAGAAAAAACGAGCCGACACCTGGTCCGAACACACCGTCGTAAAAACCCAAAAGCGGTGCAACCGTCAGCCCGAATAGAAAAAAAGACATTCTGGCTTTGCCTTCCTTACTGCCGTCGAGCTTGGGCGAAAACACAAAATACAGCGCGACAAATATCAACAAAACCGGTACGACCGCCAGCAGAATATCTTTGGAAACCAAGCTGACCGATAATGCACCGACCACGCCGCCTACAAACGATGCTGCCGCAATCGGGAGACCTTTCTTCCAATCAATCAAACCTTTGCGTGCAAAAGAAACCGTAGCCGAAAACGTAGCAGCGGCTGCTTGCAGCTTGTTGGTGGCAATTGCCGACACGGGAGGAATACCTGCCAACAAGAGTGCAGGCAGCGTAATCAAACCACCCCCACCCGCAATCGCATCGATAAATCCGGCAATCATCGCAACCAAACCCAAAGCGAGTATTATGTATAAATCTTCCATGTTTCTTATCCTGTTACTTGCGCCAATACAGGAACATCTTCTTCAATTAGGTTAAATTTTTAAACTTATTTCAGACAACCTTTCCAATAAGGCAAGGCCGTCTGAAACTATAAATTCTGTTTTATTGCTTGTTGTCTAAAATCTATTCGCGGTATGAAAAAAAATTGCTGCTCCGCTACCATCATTCCCGTATAGACGGAAATCCAAACTCAAATTTTTCGGCACTTTTTACAGCAGAACATTTCAACTTTTGAATTTCTGCCTGTATGGGAATGACGACAGCAGAGCAGCATGTTTTCCAAACGGCCGGCTCTCTCTCGCATACTGCACTAGGCCGTCGAAAAACGAAAACATCATTTATTCATTGTTTTCAAACGGCATTTCGAGATAGGGCGGGCTGGCGACCCACCCTGCTGTTACGCGTATTAGCGGTTTTCAATCTCCACGAATGCCAAATCTTCAGGGCCTGTGTAGTTTGCGCTTGGACGGATGATTTTGCCGTCTTTGCGTTGCTCGAGAACGTGTGCGCTCCAACCGGTTGTACGGGAAATTACGAACAGCGGTGTGAACATAGCGGTCGGTACGCCCAATTTTTGGTAGGAAACGGCGGAGAACCAGTCCAGATTCGGGAACATTTTTTTCTCTTCCCACATCACGCTCTCCAAACGTTCGGCAATGTCAAAGAGGCGCATATCGCCGGTTTCTTTGCTCAAACCGCGTGCCACTTCTTTAATGACAACGTTGCGAGGGTCGGAAATGGTGTACACCGGATGACCGAAACCGATCACGATTTCTTTGCGGCCGATGCGTTCGCGGATGTCTGCTTCGGCTTCGTCGGCATTGCGGTAGCGTTTTTGAATATCGTAAGCCACTTCGTTTGCGCCGCCGTGTTTCGGACCTTTCAACGCGCCGATTGCACCGGTAATGCTGGAGTACATATCAGAGCCTGTACCGGCAATCACGCGGGCGGTAAAGGTAGAAGCGTTGAACTCGTGTTCAGCATACAGAATCAGTGAAACGTGCATGGCTTTGATGTGTGATTCGCTTGGGCGTTTGCCGTGCAACAGGTGCAGGAAATGACCGCCGATGGTCTCTTCGTCGCTTTCAACTTCAATGCGTTTGCCGTTGTGCGAATATTGATACCAGTACAAGAGGATGCTGCCGAGGCTGGCGATCAGTTTGTCGGCGATATCGCGCGCTTCACTTTCCGGATGGCTTTCACGTTCAGGATGAACGCAGCCCAGCATGGATACGCCGGTACGCATCACGTCCATCGGATGGGTATGTGCAGGCAGGCTTTCCAAAACTTTGATCACACGGATAGGCAGGCCGCGCATGGATTTGAGCTTGGCTTTATAAGCGGCCAGCTCGAATTTGTTGGGCAGATGACCGTGAATCAGCAGGTGGGCGACTTCTTCAAACTCGCATTTTTGTGCCAAATCCAAGATGTCGTAACCGCGATAGCTCAAATCGTTGCCGGTACGGCCAACGGTACACAATTCGGTATTACCGGCCGCAACGCCAGAAAGCGCAACGGATTTTTTAGGTTTGAAGGTCGGGGTTTGAGTAGTTTCAGTCATGGTATTTCTCCTTTGTATTTTTATGGGTTTTATTTTTCAGACGGCCGATGCGGATTTGTTGAAAGGCCGTCTGAAAGCGGTTACTTATTTTTGAAACAATTTATCCAGTTTTTGCTCGAAGGCATGATAGTTCAGATGCTCGTACAGCTCGGCACGGGTTTGCATACTGTCAACCACTGCGGCCTGAGTGCCATCGCGCATAATCGCTTCATAAACATTCAGAGCGGCTTTGCTTGCTGCGCGGAATGATGACAGTGGATACAGCACCAGTGACACGCCGTTTTCAGCCAGCTCGCTTTGGGTATAAAGCGGAGTGGAACCAAACTCGGTAATGTTGGCCAATACAGGTACTTTCACTGCATCTGCAAATTGGCGGTACATTTTCAAATCGGTCATGGCTTCAGGGAAAATCATGTCTGCACCGGCTTCGACACAAGCCTGAGCGCGTTCGATAGCGGCATCCAAACCTTCTACCGCCAGCGCATCGGTACGCGCCATAATCACAAAGTTTTCATCAACACGGGCGTCTACGGCAGCTTTGATACGGTCAACCATTTCATCTTTAGAAACGATGGCTTTGTTCGGACGGTGGCCGCAGCGTTTCTGCGCTACCTGATCTTCGATGTGAACCGCTGCAACACCAGCGCGTTCAAAATTGCGAATGGTACGGGCAATATTGAATGCACCGCCCCAACCCACATCAATATCCACCAGCAAAGGCGTATCTACGTTGTCCGTAATGCGTCGTGCGTCGATCAGCACATCTTCCATTGTGGTAATACCCAAATCAGGGATACCGCAAGAGCAGGCTGCCACACCGCCGCCAGACAGATAGATTGCTTTGAAACCGCTTTGGGTGGCCAATCGTGCAAAGTAAGCATTGACACAACCGACTACGGCAAGAGGGTTTGATTCTTTCACGGCTTGGCGGAAACGTGCTCCGGCAGAGTGTTGACTCATCATATTTCTCCTTTATAGACTTTTTTTCAGTATTAATCGGACGGCTCAGTTTTTTCACAACTTGAAACGAACCGTTTAAAAAGAAACAATCGTTCTAAAAACTGTTTTCAGACGGCCTGTAAAATTTCAATCATCAACCATCTGAAAATTTAAAATCAATAAATACAAATAGTTATCAAAAACAATAAATACAATAAGGCTGAAGCGAAGGTATACGTTTTTTAATTTTTATTAATCAGTATATGAATGCTGTTGGGGATACAGATATTTTAAAACCCGAAGCGTTTGTAGGAATACGGAAACTGGATTCGGGTTGAGAGCCTTCAGACCGTCGGGACTGCCAATAAGCTGGCGGCGACGGGAGCGGCAGAGATGGGAGAAAATCTATAACAAGAGAGAGTGGTTTGATACAGATTCATGATGATGTTCCTTTGTAGTGCGATGTAGTTTTTATTTATGGAAACAAATTTAAAAAATAAAACCGGTCTTGTCAAACACTTTTTTCAAAAAAATTATAAAAAATTCAGTTATTAATAAACGATTTTTTTGCAACAAATGTAAAAAACGGACAGGTTGCACCACATCAAATCCTTGTGTGGCCTAGCTTCTGTCCGTTTTGTACTTTTGGCTGATAGTCAGAATAATTGTAAACAATCTGTCTAAAAATAATTTATAATTGATTCATTTATAAAGAACTTTTAAATATACCTTCTGAAAAAATTAAAATTTTTGCCTTTAAACTTTCAGACGGCCTTTGCATGATGACTACTCTGCACTAAATGCCGTCTGAAAAGTCTGTTTGCCAATGGTAATGTCGGTAGTGTAATCATGGCGGCCTTCGACGCAAAATGGCAAGCGGATTTGCGCAGCCTGCCAACTTTGCGGCGATTGTTGCGTCAGGTTGTAGCGGTTGAAGCCCATGTCCATGTTTTTCATACTGAAACTGATACTGACCGCGCCCGTATTCTTCGGGACATTCTCCACCACAATATCAAATGGCTCGTGCGTATTGATGGATGTTGCACGCACTTTTGAACCGTCAGGCAGGACGCAGCCTTGTGTCAAATTACATTCGACTACTTTCGTTTTTGATTGCTGTTGCTGCCACCAATCCAAGAGCAGCAGTTTGGCCGCCGCAAACACAATCAGTAAGACAGCGGCAATCAGTAGTTTTTGATTTTTACTCATTTCAGACGGCCTCAATGTCATTATCGGTCAAAACAGCATGCACACCCATGCTCTGCCACTGTTCGCGATAAATGGAAACCATACTTTCCGGAGCAGCTGCAATCAGCGGCATAGGCACGCCTTGCGCCAAAATATCGACAACTTGCTTGGCTGCCGCTTCATTCGCTACTTTCCAAACGACAGCATCGGCATTTTGCACCTGCTGCCATTGTGCGGCGTTTTCAATGATTGGCCACACGCTGGGTGCTTCTATCGGTTTGCCTTGTTGCCAATCGGCAAAATCCAACAATGCAGCAGATGCGGTTTGATGCTGAGCCGACAGATACGGCACAACATGATATTCGCCCATGCTGTTTTGACCGATAAATCCGCTTTTCAGACGGCCTTGAAGCTGGCGCGGAATGGATAGGGAACGTAATAATGCGCTATTGGCAGGCAACATCGGCGCAACGGTAAAATCCCCTGCCTTCTGCCATGCCCATTTCTGCCCTTCCCTCGATTGGATTTCGCCCGTCCATTGGTCGGCTTCCACCCATAAAAAATGCAGACGTACATGTGCGTGTTCGTAGGAATGGACTTTCGTCAGCCACGGCGTAGCGGCGAGGATACGGATGCCGAGTTCTTCTTCAAACTCGCGTTGCAAGGCTTGAAAATCACTTTCACCGGCTTCCACCTTGCCGCCGGCAAATTCCCAATAGCCGGCATACGGTTTGCCCTCGGGGCGGGAACTGAGCAGGTAGCGGCCGTTTTTGTCGAGCAAAATCCCGGCAACCACTTGCACCAATGGACGTGTGTCTTCAGTCATCATGAGATTATTCTTATATGAGGCAGGCGGCGACACCTGCCGATTTATGCGTAAAAAAACGATGTCGGGCCCATACGCCCGACTTTCAACAAATATCTAACCCTTCAGGCCGTCTGAAAAGGATTTTATCTTTCAGAATACTTAAATCCGGCCTTATTTTTCCGCAATGACAAAAGCCATGACGGTATCTTCTTCATCGCTCATGCTCAGATGACAACCGCTGATACCCTGCTCTTCTAGCCATTTGGTTAAAGCCGGTGCAAAAAATAACTCAGGTTTGCCCAATGCGTCATGTCCGACACCAATGTTGCGGAAAGACACCACGCCGCGTATGCCTGTACCGACGGCTTTGGCAAAAGCCTCTTTGGCGGCAAAGCGTTTAGCAAGATAGTTAACCGGTTTGCCTGCTTGCGGAAATTCCAACAGCTCTTCCGGGCTGAGAATGCGTTGCGCAAATGCCAGTCCGAATTTTTTGTTCAGGCGGATAATGCGTTTGAGGGAAACAATGTCTGTACCGATTCCATAAATCATGGGTCTGCTCCTTGTTTAAATAGTCAGGCCGTCTGAAAGTGTGAATACAGGCCAAAGCAAACCGCTTTAGCCTGTATGGCTGATGCCGTTAAGGCAGCATTCTGGCTCTGAACATGACTTCCTTCATTTGGCGGACAGCTTCTGGCAAGCCGAGGAAGAGTGCTTGGGAAATCAGCGAATGACCGATGTTCAACTCGCGGATGGCGAGAATTTGAGCAATCGGCGTAACGTTGTGAATGGTCAGGCCGTGTCCGGCATTGACGACCAAACCCAAATCGCTGGCGTAATGCGCACCGTTTTGAATGCGCTCGAATTGTTTCATCTGCTCGGCATGGCTGTGCGCATCGGCATATGCGCCGGTGTGCAATTCGATAACGGGCGCGCCGACATCATAAGCGGCTTGGATTTGCGCGTTGTCGGCATCGATAAACAAGGACACGCGGATGCCTGCGTCGGTCAGGATTTTGGTGAACTCGGCCACTTTATCCTGTTGCGCCAATACATCCAAACCGCCTTCAGTGGTCACTTCTTGACGTTTTTCAGGAACGATGCACACATCTTCCGGCATGACGTTGAGCGCATTTTCCAGCATTTCTTCCGTCAGCGCCATTTCCAAATTCAGACGCGTGCGGATGGCGTTTTTAACGGCAAACACGTCCGCATCTTTAATATGGCGGCGGTCTTCACGCAAGTGCATGGTAATCAAATCTGCGCCGTGGGTTTCCGCAATCAGCGCCGCTTCGACAGGGCTGGGATAAATCGTACCGCGCGCATTGCGGACGGTGGCAATATGGTCGATGTTTACGCCTAACAACATAATAATGTCCTTTCATTAAAGTTTCAGACGGCCTGAGCCTACTCATATCACAGGCCGTCTGAAAAAAATTCAACTGCCCAAGCCAAACTGCTGCAACTGCTGCAAAACCTGCCGAGACTTGATGCCCTCGGGCAGAAGGTTGTCAATCAAAAGCCGCGTCACTTTCAAAGCCTGCCCCAGACTTTCCTGATGAACGAAACTGCCTTCCCTCAAATCAATTAACGTCGCGCCCAATACGGCAACGCCCTTATTGAGCGCATGGAAACGGTCGGCCTCGGCCAGGGGAACCACAGCCTCTTCCGGTGTGAGCCAATAAGTTTCTTCACCGTTGATTTCATTTCCGTTGCCGTCATGGAACAAATCGGGGGCAAAGCCCAAGCGTGTCAGCAGCGACCATTCAAAACGGCGCAAAGTGGCAATATGGTTGGCCTCGCAACAGATGGTTTTCATGGTCTTTGCCAAAACATCATAAAGCTCGGGCAACGGGTCTTCGCGGACGGTCAATTTCAGCATCAACTCGTTCACATACAATCCACTGAACAAAGCCCTGCCCTGCGGCTGCGGCCAACCGCCTATCCATTCGGCGCGATGCAGGGTCTTCAACTCTTGCGAACCATACCAAGACGCGCTCACCGGCACAAACGGCACCAACACGCCGCGCAATTCGCTCTGCCGTTTGCGCGCACTTCTGGCCAACAAAGCCACCCGCCCATAACGGCGGCTGAAAGCTTCCACCCACAAGCTGCTCTCGCGCCACGGGGCGGAGGCAAGCAGAAAGATAGGTTCGTGGTTGATGCGGTTTGGTTGCGCCATAAGGGTTTGGAAAGATAAAGATTGTGTCGATTATAACGGAAAATCGACGCAAAAAGGCCGTCTGAAAATCCGCCTTCTATAAAGGCCGTCTGAAAACCTTTATAATCCGTTTTGAATGAACAACTGACTTTCCTGTGTTTATGCCGAAATTCCCTTTTAAATCTGCCCTTTCCCTGCTCTCCGCAGCCCTATTATCCGCCTGCTCGCTGGTGAAATATCAGCCTGTTGCCGGCATTGATACGGTCGACCTGCAGCGCGGCTACCGCTTTGAAACCAGCCAACTTCAGCGCAACAACGAAGACGATACGCTTATTGTATTGATGTTCTCCGGCGGCGGTACCTTAGGTTACGGCGTTTTGGAACAGCTCAACAAGCAGCAGGTAACCATCGGCGGCAAAAGAAAATCCTTGCTGGCCAACGTCGATGTCGTTGTTGGCGTATCCGGCGGCTCGGTTTTGGCGGCTTATTTTGCACTCAAGGGTGAAGAAACCATTCCCTTGTTTTATAAACGTTTCCTACACCAAAACTTCCAACGCCAAGTCGTCAAACAGGCATTCTCCATGTCCAATCTGCCCCGACTGGCCTCGCCTGAATACGGACGCGGTGATCTGTTGCAGGAGCAGTTTGAAAACTACCTTTTCGGCAAAACCACTTTCCGCGATTTGGAAAAAAATGCCAAGGGCCCGTTTGCCATCATTTCCGCCACCGATATGGGCATAGGCGAGCGTTTCAATTTCACGCAGGAATATTTCGACCCGATGTGTATCGACTTGGGCGACTTGCGACTTGCCCGCGCCGTCGCAGCTTCAAGCTCCGTGCCTATGGTATTTGCACCGATTACCCTAAACAACAACGGCGGACGCTGCAGCTACACGCCGCCGATCAAAATCGAAGATGCAGACGACAGCGAAACAGGCAGACAACAAAGCCGCACCATAAAAGAATTTTACGAGCGCTTCCAAAAATACGCAGACGGGAAAAACCGACCCTACATCCACCTGATAGACGGCGGCCTGACCGACAATCTGGGTATGCGTAGCCTTTTGGATATGACGGAAATGTACCCGGAAAAAATCCTGACAAACAAAATCCTGCAAAACAACATCCGCCATATCGTCGTCATCAACGTCAATGCCCAAAACCAAGTCAGCAGCAATTTGGACAAAACCGCGGCCGTTCCCGGTTTCCGCGACGTCGTCTCCTCCATCGTCAATATCCCCATTGACCAAAACTCGCAAGAATCCCTGCGCCGTTTCCGTGCCTTCGTCGATCAGTGGAATAAAGACAAACAAACCGACGGCATCGGCTTCTCCTTCGTCAGCCTTAACCTCAAAGACCTCCCTCCTTCCGAGTTGAGGGAAAAAGTATTGAATATTCCGACCAGTTTTTATCTGCCGCCGGAAGATGTGGACAACCTGCGTACCGCCGCTGCCGAACTGATGAAGCAATCGTTGGACTACCGCAACCTGCTGACAGAATTCGGAGCGCACCCCAATCCAGACACCATCTTCGCAGCCCCGCCTCTGGATGAACAAGAGTTCAAGCCATTGAACGAAAAGAAAAAGCAGTAACAAACTGTTCCATAAAGTATTGCTCTGTTAAAATAGACAAATAGATTTCAACCCCTTCAGACGGCCTCAGAGATAAAGGCCGTCTGAAAAAATATCAAAAACAGAATACAACCATGACCGAAAAAACCACGCCTATCGTTACCGATATTGACCGCCCTATTCTCGTTCCGCCCGGCGGCCATAAAAAAGTCCTGCTGCATTCCTGCTGCGCCCCATGTTCCGGCGAAGTGATGGAAGCCATGCTTGCCAGCGGCATCGAATACACCATTTATTTTTACAACCCCAATATCCATCCACACAAAGAATATATGTTGCGCAAAGAAGAAAATATGCGCTTTGCGGACAAATTTGGCATCCCTTTTGTCGATAAAGACGATGACTACGAAAACGACCGTAAAGAATGGTTCGCCAAAGCCAAAGGCATGGAATTCGAACCCGAACGCGGTATCCGCTGCACCATGTGTTTCGACATGCGTTTTGAAAAAGCGGCGCAATACGCCCATGAAAACGGCTTTCATGTCTTCACCAGCTCACTGGGCATTTCACGCTGGAAAGACATGAAACAAATTAACGGCTGCGGCCATCGCGCTGCCGAGCCGTACGATGACTTGGTTTATTGGGATTTCAACTGGCGCAAAGGCGGCGGCAGCGCACGCATGATTGAAATCAGCAAGCGCGAGCATTTCTACCAACAAGAATATTGCGGTTGCGCCTACTCCCTGCGTGACTCCAATGCCCACCGCAAATCGCAAGGCCGCATCCCCATCAAGCTGGGCGTGTTGTATTACGGTGATGAATCCACCCAATACGAGCCTCAAGCCGAAAACAAAATCATTGTTGAGAAATAAATATCAAAGGCCGTCTGAAACATTCAGACGGCCTTTGTTTAAATCAGACGATTAACGGCGGCGGAATTTGCCGTGATCAAAATCATCAAATGCCTGATAAGCAGCTTGGCATTGAATTTTTTGCTCGGCATAAGACAAACCGCGGAACGCTTTTGCCGCTTTACGGTTTTCCCTCAACTCGGCCTTATTGCCTTTGTAGCGATACCAAGCGGCACGGCGCTCAAGGTATCTCTTACAAGCAGGATGCAATTTGTTTTTCTTTGCCTGCTGGTGTTTGCTCACATGATGGCCATGCGGTTTGGCCGCAACTTCGGCAGAATAAGTACCCAAGCTCAATACGGCAACCGCCGTCAGTGCGGAACCTAAATTTTTCAACATTAACATGATTCGCCTCCTAAATAGTTTTTCCATTATATGTTTCGCCAGGGCACCGGCAAAACGCCCATTTTTTACATGACAAAAATGTGGTTAATTACTACATCATACTACTTGCTTTGCAAAATTTAACACTCCTTCCATTTAGACGAAACCTGAATATAAATTTCTTTATTTCATAAGCCTCTAGCCAATGTCTGGCAAAATGTGATGCAAACGCAAAATAATGCCAAATCGCCACAAAGCCACATAAAATCTAGTTTAAGCCTCCCATCCCCTAATCCACACCCCGAAAAAAGCGCATTGTCAAGTCTAGTTAAACAAAGAAAAATACATTATATTGTGCCGTTCAAAGCAATCACATACCGTATCTTGTGTTTTTTAATGGGAAGACTGAACAATGAATGCAGCAACGAATATTAAAGTAACCAAACGCGACGGACGCTTGGAAGATATCAATTTAGACAAAATCCACCGTGTTGTTACTTGGGCGGCGGAAGGCTTACAAAACGTCTCCGTATCGCAAGTCGAGCTCAAATCACATATTCAGTTTTACAACGGTATCCGTACCGACGACATCCATGAAACCATCATCAAGGCCGCGGCCGACCTGATCTCACAAGATACGCCTGATTATCAATATCTGGCCGCCCGCCTCGCCATTTTCCATCTGCGTAAAATCGCTTATGGCGAATTCGAACCGCCCCACCTCTACGATCACGTTAAAAAACTGACCGAAGCAGGTAAATACGACCGCCACATCATCGCAGATTACAGTCGCGAAGAATTCGACGAGCTGAATGCCTATATCGACCACAGCCGCGATATGACCTTCTCTTATGCAGCCGTAAAACAGCTGGAAGGCAAATATCTGGTTCAAAACCGCGTTACCCGCCAAATTTATGAAACGCCGCAGTTCTTATATATTTTGGTCGCCATGTGTCTCTTCAGCAAATATCCGAAAGAGACCCGTTTGGATTACGTCAAACGCTTTTACGATGCCGTTTCCACATTCAAAGTATCGCTGCCTACACCTATCATGAGCGGCGTGCGTACGCCTACCCGTCAATTCTCAAGCTGCGTATTGATTGAATGTGACGACAGCCTCGACTCCATCAACGCCACCACCAGCGCGATTGTGAAATACGTTTCCCAACGCGCAGGCATCGGCATCAACGCCGGCCGTATCCGTGGCTTGGGTAGTGAAATCCGTGGCGGCGAAGCACAACACACTGGCTGTATCCCATTCTTCAAAATGTTTCAAGCGGCGGTTAAATCCTGCTCGCAAGGCGGCGTACGCGGTGGCGCGGCAACCTTGTTCTACCCATTGTGGCACATCGAAGCCGAAAGCCTGTTGGTATTGAAAAACAACCGCGGCGTAGAAGACAACCGTATCCGCCAACTGGACTACGGCGTGCAAATCAACCGTCTGCTGTACACCCGCTTGATCAAAGGCGGCAATATTACCCTGTTCTCGCCGAATGAAGTTCCGGGTTTGTATGATGCCTTCTTCGCCGATCAAGACGAATTCGAGCGCCTCTACACTCAATACGAGCAAGATCCAAACATCCGCAAACGTACTTTGCCGGCAACAGAATTGTTCTCTACCCTGATGCAGGAGCGCGCCGGTACCGGTCGTATCTACATCCAAAACGTTGACCACTGCAACACGCACAGCCCGTTTGATCCACACGTTGCGCCTGTTCATCAGTCCAACTTGTGTATGGAAATCGCCCTGCCGACCAAGCCTTTGGATAACATCAACGATCCGAACGGCGAAATTGCCTTGTGTACCTTGTCTGCCTTCAACTTGGGCGCATTGAACAACTTGGACGAACTGGAAGAGCTTGCCGATTTGACCGTACGCGCACTTGATGCACTGCTGGATTATCAAGACTATCCGGTTGCAGCAGCACGCACCGCAACCATGAACCGCCGCACGCTTGGTATCGGCGTCATCAACTACGCCTACTATCTGGCGAAAAACGGCGTACGTTACAGCGACGATTCCGCGCTCGGCCTGACCCACCGTACCTTTGAAGCCATGCAGTATTACCTGCTCAAAGCATCGGTAAACCTTGCCAAAGAATACGGCGCATGCCCGCTCTTCAACCAAACCGTTTATTCGCAAGGCAAACTGCCTATCGACACCTACAAAAAAGACTTGGACGCCGTGTGCAACGAGCCTTTGCATTACGACTGGGAAAGCCTGCGCGCTGGCATCGTCAAATACGGCCTGCGCAACTCTACCCTGACCGCACTCATGCCGTCTGAAACCAGCTCGCAAATTGCCAACGCCACCAACGGCATCGAGCCTCCACGTGGCCTGGTCAGCGTTAAAGCATCAAAAGACGGTATTTTGAAACAAGTCGTACCGGAATTTGAAACCCTGAAAGATGCCTACGAAACCCTGTGGCAGCTTCCGGGTAACGAAGGCTACCTGAAACTCGTCGGTGTAATGCAAAAATTTGTCGATCAATCGATTTCCGCCAATACCGCCTACGACCCGAACAAATTTGAAGGCAGCAAAGTTTCCATGAAACAAATGCTCAAAGACCTGCTGACCGCCTATAAATACGGCGTCAAAACCCTGTACTACCACAACACCCGTGATGGCGCAGACGATACGCAGACCGATATTCAAGATGACGGCTGTTCGGGCGGGGCTTGTAAGATTTGAGCATGTTAAAGATTGTTGAAGATTTCTAAGAAAATTGGATATGAGTATTATGGATACAACAGTTGTAACTGTTTTAACAGCAGGTGTCACAACGTTATTGACAAAGGGAGCTGAAGCACCGGCTCATACATTAAATTTAGTATGGAAGCAAGTATTTGGTTCTTGTGATTTATGGTTGGAAAAACAGCAACTGAAAAGGAAAAAAGAGTTAGATGATTTTAGTAATAGACTTAATGAAAATTTAGAAAAAATTCCTCAAGAAGAAATTCAAGAACCGAAATATAGTATTTTGGGGCCTGTCATCGAAGCATCTCAATATTACCTTGAAGAAGAGGAGCTTAGAGAAATATTTGCGAAGTTGGTATCAGCCTCTTTCGATGCTAGGAATAATGGAAAAATCCATAATAGCTTTGTTGAAAAAGTTAAGTCTTTGTCGTCCGATGATGCGAAATTACTTCAATTAATGAAAGAGTCAAAAAGTGTAGCGATTGGAAAATATTATATTGAAGATAACAATGGGGATGGATACTATGATCTTAGTTCAATTGTTTGCCTTGTACTTGGAGAAAAGAACATAGAAAAAATAGCTGTATCCATAGATAATTTAGTTCAATTAGGTTTGGTACAAATTGATTTAGATAAATATTTTACAAATGACAAAGTATATGAAGATTTTTACACCACTGACTTGTTTATGGATTTAAGTAGAAATAATCTAGTTACGAATAGGAGATTGGAAGTTCAAAAATTATTAGAAAAATATCCTAAAGATAAAATTGCTTCGGATAATAATGTTTCTATTTCAGATATCGAAAATTACTTAGTAGAAAAGGAATTAAAGTTAAAAAAAGGTATATGTGAATTAACTTCAATGGGGAAAGTATTTGTGGATATATGTTGTTAATTTATATAATAAAATGTTTTTTTAAGATGTAAATTCTATTCTTAGGAAGAGAAATACCATGTCCTGCGAACACTTAACCATGTCATACAGCACCTTTTCCAAAACCAAAAACGACGCGCTGAAAGAGCCGATGTTTTTTGGTCAGCCGGTGAATGTTGCCCGTTATGACCAGCAGAAATACGAAGTATTTGAAAAACTGATTGAAAAGCAGCTGTCGTTTTTCTGGCGTCCGGAAGAAATCGACGTGTCGCGCGACCGTATCGACTATGCGAACTTGCCCGAACACGAAAAACATATTTTCATCAGCAATCTGAAATACCAAACTCTGCTCGATTCGATCCAAGGCCGCAGCCCAAATGTTGCGTTCTTGCCTTTGGTGTCGATTCCCGAGCTGGAAACTTGGATTGAAACGTGGAGCTTCAGCGAAACCATTCACTCGCGCAGCTACACTCATATCATCCGTAATATCGTGAATGATCCTTCGGTCGTGTTCGATGATATTGTGCAAAACAAATACATCATCGCCCGTGCTGAAGACATTGCCTGCTATTACGATGATTTGATTGAATACACCCAGTATTACAATCTGCTGGGCGAAGGCACGCACAATGTCGGCGGCAAGCTTGTTACCGTATCTTTGCGCGAGTTGAAGAAAAAACTCTATCTCTGCCTGATGTGCGTCAACGTATTGGAAGCCATCCGCTTCTACGTTTCATTTGCCTGCTCGTTCGCCTTTGCCGAGCGCGAATTGATGGAAGGCAACGCTAAAATCATCAAGCTGATTGCCCGTGACGAAGCCCTGCATTTGACCAGCACCCAGCATATGCTCAACCTGATGCGTGCCGGTGCCGATGATTCTGAAATGGCTGAAATTGCCGATGAATTGCAGGACGAGTGCTTCAACCTCTTCAAAAAAGCAGCCGAGCAGGAAAAAGAATGGGCTGCCTATCTGTTTAAAGACGGCTCAATGATTGGCCTGAATAAAGAAATTCTGGCTCAATACGTTGAATACATTACCAATCTGCGTATGCAGGCGGTTGGCCTTCCTGCCGGATTTGAAGGTGCGACTCAAAATCCGATTCCTTGGATCAACGCATGGTTGTCTTCTGACAATGTACAGGTTGCGCCACAGGAAGTAGAAATTTCCTCTTACCTGATTGGTCAGATTGATTCGGAAGTCAATGCCGACGATTTAGGCGATTTCGAGCTGTAATCGAACATTCGGTTTTATGATCAAGGCCGTCTGAACGGTGTGGCAGAAATCTTTGATTTCGTCTTTACACCGTTTCAGACGGCCTTTCCAATCCAAACAAATCATATGGCACTCATCAGCACACACGACAAAACCTTCCAACTCCAACAAGGCGAAACCTTATTGGAGGGCTTGGAGCGCACCGGACACGAGGTTGAATACCAATGTCGCAGCGGCTATTGCGGTTCATGCCGGGTCAAAATCTTGGATGGGAAAGTCTCTTATGATAATTTTCTGCTCGCTTTTGTCGCGCCCGGAGAAATTTTGCCGTGCTGCTGTCGGGTTACCGAAGACATCAAGCTTGATTGTCGGGAGCGAATTAAAGAGCCGGATTTATTTGATGTCGATTTATTTGAAGACAAATAAAAAATGCCGTCTGAACATTGCGGTCGAAATCTTTGATTTCATTTCCACCGTTCAAACGGCATTTTGTTTAAGCAACCTTATTTACGCTCGCCAACCGGCAAAACAGTACGGCCAAAAGATTCGTTGATGACCTCTGCCGCTGCCAAGTAGAACGCACCAAGTGCAGTTACCAAGCCTAAGCAACCGCCGATATGGACGATGCTATGATTTTCCATGCCATCGCCAATACCCAATGCAAAGAAAGTCAGTGTCAAGAAAAAGAAAATACCGCTCAATACTTTAGGCTTGGTCAAGGTGGCCACAAACATCATCAGCGAAAACATACCCCATGCGCAAAGATACCAGCCGATAAATGCCGGAGCTGTTTCACCTTTGAAAAAGATGGTAAACAAAGCCCATGTCCACCAGAAGGCGCCATAGCTGATAAAAGCGGTAAAGCCAAACGTATTGCCTTTCTTGAACTCAAACATACCGGCAATAACTTGGGCGATACCACCAAAGGCGAGAGCCATGCCCAAAACTAAGCCGACACCCTCTTGAGCAGTAAAAAAGCCGCCGTTAATCAGACTGAGCAACCAAGTTGTCAATGCAAAGCCACACAGGCCTACTGGACCTGGGTTCGCCAGGTTTTCTTTAGTAGTAGTCATTTTATTTCTCCTCTGGTTATTAAAATAGGAAACCCATTGTTACCTATTTTATTTAAAATTAAAAGAAATAAATTTAAAAAAATCAGGCCGTCTGAAAAATATTTTTCAGACGGCCTTGAATATTAATAATTAAACTATCCCAAAATCGCTAAGATTTTCCTTAATTCGTTGGCATCAATTTGGCCGGGGGCCGACGTTTTTCCTGCAGCACCAAAGGTAACGGCCGAGCCGAAAGTCGAGCCGGCCAAGCGGCTGACGGCTCCGGTTTGACCCATGGACATAGTAATAATCGGGCGGTCGATAATTTGTGAAACATCATATGTTGCCTGCAATAAAGTCAATACATCTTGCGGCGATTGCGGCATGACGGCAATTTTGCAGATATCCGCGCCCCACTCGGCCATTGTTTTCAGACGGCCTGTAATGTCTACTAAAGACGGCGTGGCCTGGAAATCGTGATTGCAAAGTAAGGCGGCAGTCTGATACTCATGCGCCAAAGCAATGGTTTGTTTTACGCCGCCTTCCTCGGCAAAAAGCTCGATGTCGATAATATCGGCTTGTTTGGAACGGATGATTTTTTCCAATAATTCAAAATAATAGTCGTCAGAACAAGGCATATTACCACCCTCTTGCGCCCTTCTAAACGTAAACAGCAAAGGCTTGTCAGGAAAAGCCTGTCGGACAATGCCTAATTGCTCGACAATAAAATCGGCATTAAGCGCTTTTTGGAAAAAATCCGCACGAAATTCAATAATGTCAAAAGCCGTCTCTTTCAATACGCGCAAAGCCTGCTCCAATTCCTGCGTATTGGCAGCCACCAGCGGCACGGCAATTTTAGGCAGACCTTTGCCGATCTCGATATTTTTGATGATGACAGATTTCATATTGTTCCTTTTTGCTGTTCAAGCCAATCAGTGCAGATGCTCGTAAATGGTTTCCGCCAAGGCTTTGCTGATACCTTCCACTTTTTCTAAATCCTCGCGGCTGGCTGCAATCACGCCGCGCAGGCCACCGAATCGGGTAAGCAATGCTTGGCGGCGTTTGCTACCGATACCGGGGATTTCGCTGAGTGAGGAAGTAACGCGCGCTTTGTCGCGTTTTTTGCGGTGGCCTGTAATGGCAAATCGGTGCGATTCATCGCGTACGGTTTGCAATAAATGTAAAGCCGGGCTGTTGGGCGGCAGGCGGAAAACTTCTCCGGTAAAAGGCAGAATGAGTTCTTCCATGCCGGCTTTGCGCTCGAGGCCTTTGGCGATACCGACCAAAGGAATGTGTAGCCCGAGTTCTTCCCATACCGATACGGCTACGCCGATTTGCCCTTTGCCGCCGTCAATCAACACGACATCCGGCCATTTGACGGCCTCGCCGTTGGCTTCGGCTTCCTGCATTTTGCCGTAACGGCGCGTCAACACTTCGCGCATGGCGGCGTAGTCGTCGCCGGGTTTGGCGGTGGTGATGTTGTAGCGGCGGTATTGCGAAGGCTGGATGTTTTGTTCATCGTACACAACACAAGACGCAATCGTGGCTTCGCCTTGCGTGTGGCTGATGTCGAAGCATTCAAGGCGATTGAGGCCGTCTGAATCCATGCCGAGGATTTTGGCCAGTTCGTCGATGCGGTGTTGCTGGCTGCTTTGTTGCAGGCGGCGTTGGGCAATCGCCATTTGTGCATTTTGCTCCGCCATTTTCAACCAGACTTTGCGTTCGCCTATGGTTTTGGTGACAAATTGCATCTGTTTGCCGTGTTCGCCTTCCAAAGCCTCTTTCAGCGCATCGGGAATGGGAAAGTTGCTGATGATGATGTCGGGTTTGCTTTTGCCCAGATAATGTTGGGCGACAAAGGCTTCGGCGTAATCTTGTCCGTTTGGTTCGGGATCGTTTTTGGTGTCGGGGAAAAAGCTTTTATCACCGACGTGCCGCCCGCCGCGTATGCTGACCCAGTGTACACAGACCAGGCCGTCTGAAACCGCCAGTGCGAGCAAATCGATATCGTTTGGATTGTTCGGATTTTTGCTGTCGATAAACTGATTACTCTGCATGATGCCGAGCGCTTGGATTTGATCGCGGTAACGGGCGGCTTCTTCAAACTGTAAATTCGCGGCGGCAGTTTGCATTTTGTGTTGCAAGGTGCGCGTCAATTCATCAGTTTTGCCATTGAGGAAAGTCGCGGCTTCACGCACGCTGTCGCGATAATCTTCTTCGCTGATGTGGCCGACACAAGGCGCGGTACAGCGTTTGATTTGGTAAAGCAGACAAGGACGGTCGCGATGCTCGAATACGCTGTCTTCGCAGGTACGCAGCATAAAGACTTTTTGCAACACCTGAATGCTGTCGCGCACGGCGTTGCTGTTCGGATACGGACCGAAATATTGATTAGGCTTTTTCAGCGTGCCGCGGTAATACGCCATTTGCGGATATTGATGGCCGCTGAGCATCAAATAAGGATAGCTTTTATCATCGCGGAAAAGGATATTGTATTTCGGCGACAAGGCTTTGATGAAGTTGTTTTCGAGGATCAGCGCTTCGGCTTCGGAACGCGTGATGGTGGTTTCGATATGGTGAACCTGTTTTACCATCAATGCGATGCGCGGCGAATGGTCGTTTTTTTGGAAATAGCTGGAAACGCGCCGCTTGAGATTGACCGCTTTGCCGACATACAAAACATTGTTGTCTTCGTCAAAAAAACGGTACACGCCCGGCAGATTGGGCAGATTTTTCAGAAAAAGAGGTAAATCGAACGGTTCGGTTGCGCTCACGGGATTTTCTTTTGGAATAAGCAGGCCGTCTGAAAACTTTTCAGACGGCCTTTTTCATTGACGTTTAAGATTCTTGAGACGAAGTATCTTCAGCTTCTACCACTTGGTTTTCGGCTGCATCGCTTTCTAAAGGGGATTCATCTTCAGCCTCTTCGGCCACACGCTCCAAGCTGACCAAGGTTTCGCCTTCATCCAGATTAATCAGACGCACGCCTGCGGCAGCTCGGCCGGTCTCGCGGATTTGCTCAACTTTGGTACGAATCAGGACACCGCCGCTGGTAATCAGCATCAGGTCGTCAGTTTCGCTGACCAAAGTGGCGGCAACCAAATCGCCGTTGCGCTCGCCGGTATTGATGGCGATATTGCCTTGGCCGCCTTTGTTTTTACGGCTGTAATCGGCAATCGGGGTACGTTTGCCATAGCCGTTTGCCGTAGCGGTCAATACTTGCAAGTCGCTTTGCTCGGCCTCGGGGGCGAAGGTAATCAAGCTGACAATCTTGCCATCGGCCGGCAGGCGCATACCGCGCAAACCGCCGCTGCCGCGACCGGACGGACGGACACCGTGTTTGCCGCTTGGCAATGCGTTTTCGGCATTTTCATCATCCAGGCCGTCTGAATCTTCGTTTTCGGTTTCGATATCTGCATCTTCTGCTTCATCGTTACCGGATTTTTCCCAATATTCGTTAAAGCGGATGGCTTTGCCCAAGTTGGAGAACAACATAATGTCGTCCGCACCGCCGGTTTGCGCTGCGCCGACCAAGTAATCGCCTTCTTTAAGCGCGATGGCTTTAATGCCTTGGCTGCGGACGTTTTTAAACGCAGACAGTTGGACTTTTTTCACCATGCCTTGTGCGGTGGCGAAGAAAACGTATTGATCTTCCGGGAACTCACGGACAGCCAAAATCGCGCTGACTTTTTCGCCTTCTTCCAATTGGATGACGTTGTTAATCGGACGACCACGGCTGTTACGGCCGCCTTCCGGCAGTTTGTACACTTTAATCCAATGGCACTTGCCCAAATTGGTAAAGCACATCAAATAATCATGCGTATTGGCAACAAACAGGGTTTCGATAAAGTCTTCGTCTTTGGTTGCCGTTGCCTGTTTGCCGCGGCCGCCGCGACGCTGCGCCTGATAATCGGTAGTCGGTTGGGTTTTGATGTAGCCGCCATGAGTCAGGGTAACGACCATTTCGCGTTGCGGAATCAGGTCTTCATCGGCGATATCGCCGCCAAACGGATTAATTTCGCTGCGGCGTTCATCGCCGAAGTTGGCTTTGATGTCTGCCAATTCTTCGCGGATGATTTGGGTAACGCGCTCAGGTTTGGAAAGAATATCCACAAAATCAATGATTTTACTCATTAGATTCTTATATTCGCCGACAATTTCTTCCTGATCGAGACCGGTCAGGTTACGCAAGCTCATGCGCAAAATGGCATCGGCTTGCAATTCGCTCAGGTAATAGCCTTGGCTGTGCAGGCCCAAATTCTCTGGCAAGCCTTCAGGGCGCATCATGTGCAGGTCTAAATCGGTACGGCTGAGCATGTCTTCAACCAAGCTGCTGCGCCATGGGCGGGACAGCAGTTTTTCTTTGGCTTCCGGCGCATTGGCAGATTCTTTGATCAGACGGATGATTTCGTCGATATTGGACAAAGCAACTGCTTTACCTTCGGCAATATGGCCTTCATGACGCGCTTTTTTCAGGCGGAATAAGGTACGGCGGGTAACGACTTCGCGACGATGGCGCAGGAATTCGGACAGGATTTGTTTCAGGTTCAGCAAGCGCGGCTGGCCATCAACCAAGGCCACCATATTAATACCGAAACTGTCTTGCAGCTGGGTCAGTTTGTAGAGTTGGTTCAAAACGACTTCGGCATTTTCATTGCGTTTCAATTCGATCACGACACGCATACCGGATTTATCGGACTCGTCGCGCAGGTCGGATACGCCTTCCAGCGTTTTTTCGCGTACCAACTCGCCGATTTTCTCAACCAGCTTGGCTTTGTTTACTTGATATGGGATTTCATCGATAACGATGGCTTCGCGTTCACCGTTTTTACCGATAGGCTCGATATGGGTTTTACCGCGCATCACTACACGGCCGCGGCCGGTTTTATAGCCTTCGCGCACGCCGCTCAAGCCGTAAATAGTTGCGCCTGTTGGGAAATCGGGCGCTTGGATGATATTGATCAGCTCGTCGATTTCAGTTTCAGGCTCGTCCAACAAACGTAGGCAGGCATTGATGGTATCGCCCAAATTGTGCGGCGGGATATTGGTTGCCATACCGACGGCAATACCGGACGAACCATTGACTAACAGCGCAGGGAAACGGGTCGGCAATACCAGCGGCTCATGTTCGCTACCGTCATAGTTGGGGCCGAAATTAACGGTTTCTTCCTCGATATCCGCCAGCATTTCATGGGAAATTTTTTCCATGCGGATTTCGGTATAACGCATGGCTGCTGCAGCCAAGCCGTCGACAGAACCGAAGTTGCCCTGACCGTCGATCAGCACATAACGCATGGAGAAGTCTTGTGCCATGCGGACGATGGTGTCGTAAACGGCTGTATCACCGTGAGGGTGATATTTACCGATAACGTCGCCGACGATACGCGCCGATTTTTTATAGGCGGAATTCCAGTTGTTTTTCAACTCGTGCATCGCGTACAACACGCGGCGGTGTACCGGCTTGAGACCGTCGCGGACATCCGGCAGGGCTCGGCCCACAATCACGCTCATGGCGTAATCGAGGTAGCTCTTGCGCATTTCGTCTTCAAGGCTGACAGGCAGGGTTTCGAGTGCAAATTTATGGTCGTTGCGGATGGTTGCGTCGGTCATGATTATCTGTAATTTCGTATGGCAAAAATCTTGTTGATTCTACCACAAAACAAGCGGTTTATGGCTTTTGCGTGAAGGCCGTCTGAAACAGGGTTTCAGACGGCCTTCATTATTTAATAAATTTAATTTAGTTACAGCCAGAATCTTTGTCCGCAGCCTGCAGACTCAACTCTTTACGCTTTTTAGCCCTTTCATAACGGCAGCGTTGGCGCGGTGTATTGATTTCCAAAGGTGGGACAGGAACCGGCTTACCGTCTTCAACAGCAACCATGGTGAAGTAGCAGCTGTTGGTATGACGCACTTCGCCAGTGTGGATGTTTTGCGCCTCCACACGGATACCGACTTCCATAGAGGTACGGCCGGTGTAGTTGATACTGGCGTAAAAGGTTACCAGTTCGCCGACATGAATGGGCTCTTTAAACAATACTTTATCAACAGACAGAGTAACGCAATAGGTACCGCTGTAACGGCAGGCGCAGGAATATGCCACTTGATCAAGCAGGCGCAGAAGATCGCCACCGTGAACATTGCCGCTGAAGTTTGCCGTATAAGGCATCATCAGCTCGGACATGATCAGTTCATGGGAAGGTAGTTGGCGTTCCGGTTTCATAGTTTCTTCTCCTTTTGATATTTATTTTTAAATTGTCTGAAAACTTCAGACTGCACGTGTGCCAAATCATTCTACCGTTTTTAAACGTTGGATTTCAATCCCTTGCCTACCCGTTTACAGCCATTTTCTACGCGAAAAGAAAATCAGCAGTCCGATGATGATGCACAGCATCACACCCAAAACCATGAAATAGCCGTAATGCCAATGCAGCTCGGGCATATTGTCGAAGTTCATGCCGTAAATGCCGGTGATGACGGTCAGCGGCATAAAGATGATGGTAATAACCGTCAACACGCGCATTTGCTGGTTCATGCGGTTAGATTGGAAGGAAAGATAAATGTCCATCATGCTCAACACCATATCACGCGAGGCATCAAGCGATTCGATAAGCTGCATATTGTGGTCGTATACGTCGCGCAGATAGACGGTCGATTCGCCTTTGAAAATAGCAAAATCGCCGCGCACGGCCAGTTGGTAGAACACGTCGCGCAATGGCAAAAGCGTGCGCCGTAGACGAACGGCATCGCGCTTGAGGCGGTGGATCTTACTGAGAATATCGCTATTTTCATTTTTAAACAGTGACTTGTCTATTGCTTCGACACGGTTGTTGTACGACTCCAAAACAATGAAATAGTCGTCCACAATACGGTCAAGCAGGCAATAAGCAAGAAACGCCGTATTTTTGTTCAAAATATTGTGCGGATTTTCGTGCATCTGCCGGCGGAGATGGCTGAACAAGCCCAACGGTTTTTGTTGGAAAGACAACACAAAATCTTTGCCGATAATCACATACACTTGGTCAGAATGGAGCTTGCCCGTGGAGGTATAGTGGTAAACCTGTGCGGCAGTAAACACATAGTTGCCGTAATCTTCAATTTTCGGACGCTGTTTGCGGCTGAGAATATCCTCAATAACCAGCTCATGAATGCCGTAAGGCTCAAGCGCGTGTTTGAGCAAAGCAGCATCATTGATACCGACAAAATGTAGCCAGTTGATTTGACCTTCTTGCGGGCGGGCAATATCGGGCAAGTTTTTTCCGGCAAGATAATCATGCTGAGCAAAGGTATCGGCGGAATACAAGGTTTGATGGATAGCAGAACGCGGCGCATTGTCGGTATTGCTGCGCTGCATGGTTTGGTCTTGCAGATTGTCGGTTGTCTCAACTGGATTGGCTGGTTTGCTCATAAAAATAAATCATGTTTTTTTAGTTAGAATGAATTGTACAGACAGAAAAGGCCGTCTGAAAACTGATTTTCAGACGGCCTGACAATATTGATCCACGTTTTATTAGGCTTGAGGTGCGGTTTTCTCCAACTCCAATGCAGCGGCAAGCAAGGACAGGCGCGCCATTACGCCGTAAACGTAGAGGCGGTTGTGTTCGTTGTCCACGTCGCAGTCTTTTTCAGAGCGCGGCATGCCGAGCGAGTCCCATTGTTCAAATACGCGCTTGCAGGCTTCGGGCGCTTCTTGGGAATTGTCGCCACTGCCGGTGGGAATGCTGTTGGACAGTGGCACAAATACCATACCGCCGGCGTTGAGGTTTTCGTCCGCGCCACGGCCTTCGTGTACACGGAAGAAACCGCCGATAACGAAACGGTCCATCATATACACAACGGGTTCGCACACGGCGCCGTTCATGGTTTCGTAAGTATAAATACCTTCTTGGACAATAACTTCGCTAACTTCCAAACCTTCTTTGACTTTCGCCATTTTATTGCGGTTTTTACGGTTCAAGCCGCGCACTTCATTTGCAGATTTAACGCTCATCACGCCCATGCCGTAAGTACCTGCATCGGCTTTCACAATAACGAAAGGCTGGTCGGCAATACCCAATTCGTCGTATTTGGCTTGAATTTTCGCCAATACACGCTCTACCGCGCCTGCTAATGCATCCTCGCCTTCACGCTCTTGGAAATCCAAACCGCTGATTTTTTCAAAATAAGGGTTAATTTGCCATTCATCGATGTCAATCAACTTGGCAAAGTCGGCAGCAACTTGGTTATACGCGCCGAAGTGTTCGGTTTTACGGCGAGTCGTCCAGCCGCCATGCAATGGAGGCAATACGGTTTGACTGATGTCTTTAAGGATTTCAGGGATGCCCGCAGACAAGTCATTGTTCAACAAAACAACGCAAGGCGAGAAGCCATCTGCGAGATGTACACGCTCACGGGTACGCAATAAAGGCTCAAGCAAAATTTTGTCGCCCAACGCAGTTTCAAACTCGGTTGGCTCAGTCACTTCCGGATTCAGGCTGCCCAAGCGCACCTCGTATCCTGCCGAACGCAAAATCTCGCTGAGTGCGTAAACGTTTTGCAGATAGAATGTGTTGCGCGTGTGGTTTTCAGGAATAATCAATACGGATTTTGCCGTTTCACATGCGCGCTGTACCGCATCTTGCGCGGCAACCGCCGCCAGCGGGATAAAGTTGGGATTCAAATTATTGAAGCCGCCCGGAAACAGGTTCATATCGATAGATGAAATTTTGTAACCGGCATTACGGATGTCAACCGAACCATAAAATGGCGGACGGTGTTCGTTCCAATGCGAACGGAACCATGCTTCGATTTTGACATGATTGGCAAGGACTTTTTTCTCAAATTCCCGTAATTGAGTCAGATGCTCAGGAGCCATTACCGGTAATTTCATTCTCTATACCTCTTGGTAAGTGTGGATGTTGAGTGAGAATGATAGAACTTTTTAGTGCATTTCGACAAGCATTCTTTCAGATAAGATGCATCTTTTTGTCAACAATTCTACAATTTGTCTAATTTTTGACAAGTGTTTTTGAAACTTTGCAACAAATTTTAAAAATTGGACAAATTCCTATTGCGCAGCCCCTATAAAAAGCCTAAAATCCGCCCATAAACGCAAACCATCATTCATACCTACCAATAGCAAAGAATACTCATCATGAGCGCACAAACCCTTTACGATAAACTTTGGAACAGCCACGTCGTCCGCGAAGAAGAAGACGGCACTGTCCTGCTTTACATCGACCGCCACCTGGTTCACGAAGTAACCAGCCCGCAAGCATTTGAAGGCTTGAAAATGGCCGGCCGCAAACTCTGGCGTATCGACAGCGTAGTCTCCACAGCCGACCACAACACCCCGACAGGCGACTGGGACAAAGGCATCCAAGACCCGATTTCCAAACTGCAAGTCGATACTTTGGACAAAAACATTAAAGAGTTTGGCGCACTCGCCTACTTCCCGTTCATGGATAAAGGTCAAGGCATTGTGCACGTCATGGGCCCGGAACAAGGTGCCACCCTGCCCGGCATGACCGTCGTCTGCGGAGACTCACACACTTCTACCCACGGCGCATTCGGCGCATTAGCGCACGGTATCGGCACTTCCGAAGTCGAACACACCATGGCGACCCAATGTATTACCGCTAAAAAATCCAAATCCATGCTGATTTCCGTTGAAGGCCGTCTGAAACCCGGTGTTACCGCTAAAGACGTAGCGCTTTATATCATCGGCCAAATCGGTACGGCAGGCGGTACAGGCTACGCCATCGAATTTGGCGGCGAAGCCATCCGCAGCCTTTCCATGGAAGGCCGCATGACCTTGTGCAATATGGCGATTGAAGCCGGTGCGCGCTCAGGCATGGTTGCCGTTGACCAAACCACCATCGACTATGTAAAAGGCAAACCTTTCGCACCTAAAGGCGAAGCATGGGACAAAGCCGTTGAATACTGGCGTACGCTGGTGTCTGACGAAGGCGCAGTATTCGATAAAGAATACCACTTCAAAGCCGAAGACATCGAGCCTCAAGTGACTTGGGGCACATCGCCTGAAATGGTTTTAGACATCAGTGGCAAAGTGCCTAATCCTGCCGAAGAAGCCGATCCAGTCAAACGCAGCGGCATGGAACGCGCCCTTGAATACATGGGCTTGGAAGCCGGTACGCCATTAAACGAAATCCCTGTCGATATCGTCTTTATCGGTTCTTGCACCAACAGCCGTATCGAAGACTTGCGCGAAGCCGCCGCTATCGCCAAAGGCCGCAAAAAAGCGGACAATGTACAACGCGTATTGATTGTTCCAGGCTCCGGTTTGGTTAAAGAACAGGCCGAAAAAGAAGGCTTGCACGAAGTATTTATCGAAGCCGGTTTTGAATGGCGTGAACCGGGCTGCTCTATGTGCCTCGCCATGAATGCCGACCGCCTGACCCCGGGACAACGTTGCGCCTCCACCTCCAACCGTAACTTTGAAGGCCGTCAAGGCAACGGCGGACGCACTCACCTCGTCAGCCCTGCCATGGCAGCCGCAGCCGCAGTGACCGGCTACTTTACAGACATCCGCACTATGGCTTAAAGTATTTTCAGACGGCCTTTATTGACCAGGCCGTCTGAAACAATACCTTGCTCAAGTAAGTTTTCCTATTGCGCAAAACGTCCGAAAACCTTCTCAATCATTGATAACTCGAAAGGAATCTAGTATGAAAAAACTGTTTGCATTGGCTGCCGCAGCCCTCATCCTGTCAGCTTGTTCCAGCACTTGGTCCGGCGCAAAAGATGATGCCAACCGCAATTGGGACAAAACCAAAGAGACTGCCGAGCGCGTAGCCGATAAAACCAAAGAAACGGCAGAACACGTTGCCGACAAAACCGGCGAAGCCGTTAAAAAAGGTGGCAATGCAGTAGGCCGCGGCATGAGCCATGTTGGTAACAAAATTGAAGCCGCTACCGAATAATTCGGTAAATCAGGCCGTCTGAAGCTCCTGACTCCGTTTCAGACGGCCTGATACATTATTAATTTTTCAGACATTTTCACGATTCCAAGCAAAGGAAGAAACAATGAGTAATCCATCAAGCTGGTTTGGTATTCACGCTCATGATTTGGATCGAGCCAAAGCATTTTACGAATCCGTATTCGACAAGCCCCTGCAAGACGTTGGCGGCAACGGATTCCGTTTCATCATTTTTCCAGCCGATTACACGCAACACGGTACGGCCGGCATGATTTGGCACGACAGTAATGCCCAGCCCGGCCACGGTGGAACGACTATTTTCTTCAATTGCCCGGATTGTGCCGAAACAGTAGAAAAAGCCGTTGCAGCAGGCGGCAAACTGTTACAAGAGAAATTCCGCATTGCCAACGGCTTTGCAGCATTTATCGAAGACACAGAAGGCAACCGAATCGGTTTGCACAGCACACGCTAACCCGAATATCCATAAAATTTCCCATTATTACTATAAGAACCTGACATGAAAGCCTTTACCAAAATTACCGCCATCGTCGCCCCGCTTGACCGCAGCAACGTCGATACCGATGCCATTATCCCCAAACAATTTCTGAAATCCATCAAACGCAGCGGCTTCGGCCCCAATGCCTTTGATGAATGGCGTTACCTCGACCACGGCGAACCGGGCATGGACAACAGCAAACGCCCGTTGAATCCGGATTTCTCCCTGAACCAACCACGCTATCAAGGCGCACAAATCCTGTTGACGCGTAAAAACTTCGGTTGCGGCTCTTCACGCGAACACGCCCCTTGGGCATTGGACGACTACGGCTTCCGCGCCGTCATCGCCCCCAGCTTCGCCGACATCTTCTTCAACAACTGCTACAAAAACGGCCTTTTGCCTATCGTTTTGACAGAAGAACAGGTTGACCAGCTTTTCAAAGAAGTTGAAGCCAACGATGGCTATCAGCTCTCCATCGACCTTGCCGAGCAAACACTGACCACCCCTAGCGGCGAAACATTCACATTCGACATTACCGAACACCGCAAACACTGCCTCTTAAACGGCTTGGACGAAATCGGCTTAACCCTGCAACACGCTGACGAAATTCACGCCTTTGAAGAAAAACGCCGCCAAAGCCAGCCTTGGCTGTTTAACGGTTAATATACAAAAGGCCGTCTGAAAAATTGAAGTGTTTCAGACGGCCTTTAATCTACAAAAATACACTATGATTACCGACACCATAAGCAATGCCACCCGCTATGCTGCCCTGCATCCCGACTTTGCCGAGGCTTTCCATTTGTTGCAGACCCTAGATTTTGCCAAGCTGCCGGATGGTCAAGTGCCGTGCGAGAATCCCAATATCCGTATTTTTATCGGCAGCGAGCCGATGAGGACTAAAGGCGAAGCCCAGCCTGAAGCGCACTTAAAACATATTGATATTCAAACACCGATTGATGGCAGCGAAACGTATGGCTGGATAGACAGAGGCCGTCTGAAAAACGGTTTAGGCTACAATGAAAAGCGCGATATTGAGTTTTTCAACTGCGAGCCGGAGACTTGGCTGACCTTAGAGCCTGGCGAATTTGCGCTATTTTTCCCGAATGATGCGCATGCCCCATTGGTCGGCGACAGGGCGAACATACGCAAAGTTGTTTTTAAAATTCGTGTTGAAACCGAACGTCTATAATTTTTCAGACGGCCTTATCCCCTTATTCAGGACACAATATGTCTTTTTTCAGCAGGTTGTTCCGCTCCAAACCTAAATTAATGACTTGGCAGGAATTTGTCGAATACTTTGCCCGTCGTATTCAAGAAGAATTGGATCTTGAGGTGAAAATCGACTGGGGCGAAAACATTGCTTCTTCGCCTATCATCGTCCAGTTTTCCGAAGACGATGAAGCATCGTTCAGCACATATTTGAGCAACCATTACACAAGTTATCTGCAAAATCCCGAGGCCTTGGAGGCTATTGTTGCTGCCAATTTAGCGGTTATCAATAAGATTCAGGACACTGATGCCAGTGTTTCAGCACAACAAATTCTTCCGACGATTAAAAATACAATTTATCTGGAAAACGTCAGACTGATTACAAATACGGACAAAGACGAACCTGCCGATTACCTGGTATATAAACCGATTGCAGGCGATATCATGTTGCTTTACATGGTGGATACGGAAGAATCCATGCATACGCTCAATCGTGAGCATATGAAAGAGGCCGGTATTGAAGATGAAGACGCCTTGTATCGTACCGCCATGGATAATCTGCGCCAACGGATGAATGGACGTGTCCAAATTCATCATGCCGAAGGTTGGTCATTGACCCAAATCCATTTGGACAACGACTATGATGCTTCCCTGATTTTGCTTTTAGACGAAGTACTTAAAGACGATCCTATGCTGCCGGCCAACCCCGTTTTTGCAGTCCCGGCACGCAACACCCTGCTCGTTTGCAGCCCATCCGATGAAGAAGCTTTGCAGGCGATGGCGAATATTGCCCTACAGGCATTTGAAGACTCTGCCTACGCAATTTCTACCCAGCTTTACCAGTACCATAATGGTACAATCAGCGTTTTCAGAGCAAATTGATTTAAGGCCGTCTGAAAAACAGGCGACCTGCCCTTTACCTAAAACCTTCCCATAAGGAAACCCGAAATGACCAAACATATCGCTATCTTGCGCGGCGACGGCATCGGCCCTGAAATCGTTGCAGAAACCGTCCGTGTACTCGACAAACTTATCGAACAAGGTTTGGATGTCAGCTACGAATATGCGCCTTTGGGCGGCGAAGCCTATGACGAATACGGCCATCCTTATCCAGAATTCACGCAAAACCTTTGCCGTAAAGCCGATGCGGTCCTGCTTGGTGCAGTCGGTTCTCCTCAATACGATAATCTCGATCGTCCGTTGCGCCCTGAACGCGGCTTGTTGGCCATCCGTAAAGACTTGAATCTGTTTGCCAACCTGCGCCCTGCCATCCTTTATCCCGAGCTGGCCAACGCTTCCACTCTGAAACCGGAAATCGTAGCCGGCCTCGACATTCTTATCGTACGCGAACTGACCGGCGATATTTACTTTGGCGAACCGCGCGGCATCCGTGTTTTGGAAAACGGCGAACGCGAAGGCTACAACACCATGAAATACAGCGAAAGCGAAATCCGCCGTATTGCCCACGTTGCCTTCCAATCCGCCCAAAAACGCAGCAAAAAAGTCTGCTCTGTAGGCAAAGCCAACGTTTTGGAAACCACCGAACTGTGGCGCGAAATCTTTGAAGAAATCGGCAAAGAATATCCTGACGTCGAGCTTTCCCATATGTACGTGGACAATGCCGCCATGCAGTTGGTACGCGCGCCCAAACAATTTGACGTGATTGCCACCGGCAACATCTTCGGCGATATTCTCTCTGACGAAGCCTCCATGCTGACCGGTTCCATCGGTATGCTGCCTTCTGCTTCTTTGGACGAAAACGGCAAAGGCCTGTACGAACCGTCTCACGGCTCCGCTCCCGACATTGCCGGTCAAAACAAAGCCAATCCGCTGGCAACCGTATTGTCTCTTGCCATGCTGCTGCGTTATAGCCTGAATGACGAAGCACGCGCGCAACAAGTTGAAAACGCCGTACAAAAAGTACTGCAACAAGGCTTGCGTACCGGCGACATTTATGAAGAAGGTACCAAACTGGTTTCCTGCTCCGAAATGGGCGATGCCGTATTGGCCGCTTTGTAAGAGGCCGTCTGAAAAAAGCGTGGGACCAATCCCACGCTTTTTTATATGCGAAAACTTGAAACCATAAAAAAGGGCGTGTCTTCACACGCCCTTATGTCTTTCTCAGACGGCCTTAAGATTGAAAAAATCAACCTCTTTTGTGTTTACCGCCAAAGCTGTCGTTAGACTTACGCTTGCCTTTAAAGCCTTCGCCGCCTTTTTTGAAACCGTCAGCTTTTTTGAAACCATCTTTCTTAAAGCCATCTTTCTTGAAACCGTCTTTTTTATGGCCTTCGCCGCGTGATTTGCCGCTAAAGCCTTCTTTAGCCGGTTTCTTATCGCCGCGCCAGCCGCCGGATTTACGATCGCCCCAACCGCCTTTGCCTTTCGGTTTGCCACCGGCAGATTTGCGTTTACGTGTCGGCTCCATGCCTTCGATGGTCAGCTCAGGCAATTTACGGCCGATGTATTTTTCGATTTTGTGTACTTTGACGTATTCGTTCACTTCAGCAAAAGTAATCGCAATACCGGTACGACCAGCGCGACCGGTACGGCCGATGCGGTGAACGTAGTCTTCAGCCTGTTTCGGCAAGTCGTAGTTGATAACGTGGGTAATGGTTGGTACATCGATACCGCGTGCTGCAACATCGGTGGCAACCAAAATTTTGCAGCGGCCTTTACGCAAGTCCATCAGCGTGCGGTTACGCCAGCCTTGCGGCATATCGCCGTGCAGGCAGTTGGCGGCAAAACCTTTTTCGTACAATTCATCCGCGATGACTTCGGTCATGGCTTTGGTGGACGTGAAAATCACGCATTGGTCGATGTTGGCATCGCGCAAGATGTGGTCGAGCAGGCGGTTTTTATGGCGCATATCGTCGCAGTACAGCAGCTGCTCTTCGATTTTGCCTTGATCGTCCACACGCTCAACTTCGATGGTTTCAGGGTCTTTGGTCAGCTTGCGCGCCAGTTTGCCCACCGCGCCGTCCCAAGTGGCGGAGAACAACAAAGTCTGACGGTCGCTAGGCGTCGCTTCAACGATAGTTTCGATGTCGTCGATAAAGCCCATGTCCAACATACGGTCGGCTTCGTCCAGAATCAGCACTTCCAAACGTTCAAAATCAACTTTGCCACTTTGCATCAAGTCCATCAGACGGCCCGGAGTGGCGACAATCAGGTCAACCGGTTTGCTCAAAGCACGGGTTTGGTAGCCGAAAGATGCGCCACCGACGATGCTGACGGTGCGGAACCAACGCATATTTTTAGCATACGCCAGCGCGTTTTTTTCCACCTGAGCCGCCAGTTCGCGGGTCGGAGTCAATACCAAAGCACGCGGGCCTTTGCCCGGTTTTTCGCTGCGTTTGGTCAGTTTTTGCAAAGTCGGCAGCAGGAAGGCTGCGGTTTTGCCTGAACCGGTTTGTGCCGAAGCCATAATGTCGCGACCGTCCAAAGCAAACGGAATCGCTTGCGCCTGAATCGGGGTCGGGCTTTCATAACCCTCGCTGCTTACGGCAGACAAAATGTTTTTATCAAGGTTCAAATCAGCAAATTTAATAGACATATCTATCCTAAGAGACAACAACGCGCACGCCTGAACAATTTCAGACGACCTGAAGCAAAGGAAAGTAACGATACGGGAAATGTGAAGTTACAGGGTTGTCGCAAGCATCTTGCTTGTGGTTAACATCGACGACAACCTGCACAGAAAAGGCTTTGCAAATATGCAAGCAATAAAAGAAACGCGCCCGAAACGGCGGTTTAGGTTGGATGACGATGGCTTCGTATCAAAAGGCGAACGGCGGATAATATAGATTTTATGGATAACAGTCAAGCAAAAAGACATCAAGTGCGTTAAAATCCAACCCCTTCCTAATACTTATTCAGGCCGTCTGAAAACCATGACCGACATTACCCCCTTTGCCAACCGCTTGGGCAAAAACATCAAACATCTTATGAAATGGGCCAAACGCAACAATATCGAAACCTGGCGCATTTACGACCGCGATATTCCCCAATTTCCCTTTGCCGTCGATGTTTACGGCGACCAAATCCATCTTCAGGAATACGATACCGGCTGGCTGATGCAGCCCGAAGAATACGAAGCATGGCTTGCCGATGTATTGGAAGCCATTGGTTTTGTGACCGGTTTTGCACCCGAACAAATCCACCTCAAACGCCGAGAACGTCAAAAAGGTTTACAACAATACGAGAAAACCGGCAAAACCGGCGACGATTTCGTCATCACTGAAAACGGCCGCAAGTTTTGGGTCAACCTCGACAAATACCTCGATACCGGCCTCTTCCTTGACCACCGCAACACGCGCAAAAAAGTCGGCGAAACCGCAGCGGGCAAACGCTTCCTCAACCTGTTTTCCTACACAGGCAGCTTTACCGTCTATGCCGCAACCGGTGGCGCGGTATCCAGCGAAACTGTTGATTTATCCAATACTTATCTCGAGTGGGCAAAACGCAATTTCGAACTCAACGGCATCGACACCGAACAACACAAAATTGTCCGCGCCGATGTGTTCCAATACCTGCAAAATGCCGCAGACGAAGGCAAAAAGTTCGACCTGATCGTCATGGATCCGCCCAGCTTTTCCAACAGCAAAAAGATGCTCGACATCCTCGACATCCAGCGTGACCATAAAAAGCTGATTGACGGCGCAATGAGCCTGCTCGCTTCAGACGGCATTCTGTATTTCTCCAACAACTTGCGCAGCTTTGTGTTGGACGATTCGGTCGCGGAACAATATGCCGTCAAAGACATTTCCAAACAGTCCGTTCCCGACGATTTCCGCAACAAAAAAATCCATCAATGCTGGGAAATCAAGCATAAATAAGCATCAGGCCGTCTGAAAGCCAGTTTTCAGACGGCCTGATTGCCATATTGAATCTCTCAATCAATAGGCGCATAATTGAAAAAATTGTTGACAATATTAAAAGGAAAAGAAAATGCAAAACTACCTGACACCCAATTTCTCATTCGCCCCCATGATTCCGGAACGCGCGCTCGGCAGCCGGGTTTGGGATACCGAAGGACGAGAATACATTGATCTGTCAGGCGGTATTGCTGTGAACGCGCTGGGTCATTGCCATCCCGATTTGGTCGCAGCCTTGGCCGAGCAGTCGCAAAAACTCTGGCACATTTCTAATATCTATACCACCCAACCGGCTCAAGAATTGGCCAAAAAATTGGTCGAAAATACCTTTGCCGACAAGGTGTTTTTCTGCAATTCCGGCGCAGAGGCCAATGAAGCCGCGCTGAAACTGGCGCGCAAATACGGCCGCGATCATTTTGGCGAGCATAAAACCGAAATCATCTCCTGCCTCAACAGCTTCCACGGCCGCACCCTGTTTACCGTATCCGTCGGCGGCCAGCCCAAATACAGCAAAGACTACGCGCCGCTGCCGGCCGGCATTACCCACGTTCCCTTCAATGATGTTGTCGCATTAGAAGCAACCATCAGCGACAAAACCTGCGCTGTGATTATCGAGCCGATTCAAGGCGAAAGCGGCATCCTGCCTGCCACCCAAGAATATCTGCAAGCCGCACGCCGTTTATGCGACAAGCACGGAGCATTGCTGATTTTGGACGAAGTGCAAACCGGCATGGGGCATACGGGCAAACTGTTTGCCTACGAGCATTACGGCGTAACACCCGATATTCTCAGCTCCGCCAAAGCCTTGGGCGGCGGCTTCCCGATTGGCGCAATTCTGACCACCGATAAAATCGCCCCAACCTTCGGCCCCGGAACACATGGCTCAACCTTTGGCGGCAATCCGATGGCGTGCGCAGTCGGCAGCCGTGCATTTGACATCATCAATGCGCCCGAAACATTGGCACACGTTAAACAACAAGGCCAAAAACTTCAGACAGCCTTGCGTGAAATAGGCGAAAAGACCGGCGTATTTAAAGAAGTCCGCGGCATGGGCTTACTGCTTGGCTGCGTGTTGGCAGACGAATACGCAGGCAAGGCATCGGAAATCACCGCCGCCGCTTTGAAACACGGCCTGATGGTACTGGTTGCCGGCGCCAATGTCGTGCGCTTCGCCCCCAGCCTGCTGCTGAACGATGAAGATATGGCCGAAGGCTTGAAACGTTTTGAAGCGTCTTTAACCGAATGGTTGGCCTGATTTTTAAAACCCAATATCCAAATCAGCCGACAGCTTTTGGTTCTATTAATGCCATATAGTGAAAGCCGTCTGAAAGACCGTTTGAGTTTTTCAGACGGCCTTTTTTTAATATTGAAAACAACATCCGCCTACATGCTTTGTCATTTGATGTTTGTTAAAAATCGTGACACCTCTTCGTGCTACGCTTGTCAAACAATTTGATTTTACGAAGAAAAGGAGCAGGAGATGATATCGTTGAAAACCCAAATTGCCGGTTTTTCTTTTGACAACTGTCTGATGAATGCGGCAGGTGTTTTATGTATGACTGTTGAGGAATTGGAAGCGGTCAGACAGTCTTCGGCAGGCACTTTCATTACCAAGACCGCAACGCTTACCCCGCGTCAAGGCAACCCAGAGCCGCGTTATCGGGACGTGCCTCTCGGCAGCATCAATTCGATGGGTTTGCCGAATCAAGGCATTGATTACTATCTGGATTACCTGCTTACCCTTCAAGAATCTGAGCCGGAACGGACATTTTTCCTATCATTGGTCGGTCTATCGCCCGGCGAAACACATATCCTGTTGGAAAAAGTGCAAAATAGCGGGTTTAACGGCATTACCGAACTCAACCTATCCTGCCCAAACGTCGCCGGCAAACCGCAAATCGCCTATGACTTTGAAACAACCGAGATGATTTTGGATAATACGTTTACCTACTTCGACAAGCCCTTGGGCATCAAATTGCCGCCGTATTTCGATATAGCCCATTTTGATCAAGCGGCGAAAGTGTTCAACCGCTATCCCCTAAAATTCGTCAACTGCGTTAACTCCATCGGCAACGGCATGTATATCGAAGACGAATCCGTCGTCATCCGCCCGAAAAACGGCTTCGGCGGCATAGGCGGCCAATACATCAAACCGACTGCGCTCGCCAATGTCCACGCGTTCTATCAAAGACTGGATCCGTCTATCCAAGTTATCGGAACGGGCGGCGTTTACAGCGGCCGTGATGCGTTTGAACACATCTTGTGCGGCGCAAGCATGGTGCAGATCGGCACGGCGCTACACCAGCAAGGCGTAGACATTTTTGAACGGGTTTCCCTTGAATTAAAAGCCATCATGGTGCAAAAAGGCTATGAGAAGCTGGAAGACTTCAAAGGCAAATTGAAATATTTTGCATAAGGTTTACTCTAAAAAACGCCCAAGGCCGTCTGAAAATTTCAGACGGCCTTGTTGTATAATTGCTCCCCACATTACCCGTCTTCCCCTTCAATGAAACTCAACCCCCAACAGCAAGCCGCGGTCAAATATCTAGGCGGCCCCCTGCTCGTCCTTGCCGGTGCAGGCAGCGGAAAAACCGGTGTGATTACGCAAAAAATCAAGCATTTGATTGTCAATGTCGGCTATCTGCCGCATACCGTCGCCGCGATTACCTTTACCAATAAAGCAGCTACGGAAATGCAGGAGCGCGTCTCCAAAATGTTGCCTAAGTCGCAAACGCGCGGGCTGACGATTTGCACCTTCCACTCTTTGGGTATGAAGATTTTGCGCGAAGAAGCCGATCAAATCGGTTACAAAAAAAACTTTTCCATCCTCGACTCTACCGACAGCGCCAAAATAATCGGCGAGCTTTTGGGCGGTACGGGCAAAGAAGCCATATTCAAAGCGCAACATCAAATTTCCCTTTGGAAAAACGATTTAAAAACGCCTGAAGAAGTAGTTCAGACGGCCGCTAATGTGTGGGAACAACAAACAGCGCACGTCTATGCGAGTTATCAGGAAACCCTGCAAAGCTATCAGGCAGTGGACTTCGACGACTTAATCCGCCTACCAGCCGTACTCTTGCAGCAAAACAGCGAAGTGCGCAACAAATGGCAGCGGCGGCTGCGTTATCTGCTGGTTGACGAATGCCAGGACACCAACACCTGCCAATTTACCCTGATGAAGCTCTTGACCGGCGCGGAAGGCATGTTTACCGCCGTCGGCGACGACGACCAGTCCATCTACGCATGGCGCGGCGCAAACATGGAAAACCTGCGTAAAATGCAGGAAGACTATCCGCAGATGAAGGTCATCAAGCTGGAGCAAAACTACCGCTCCACCGCGCGGATTCTCAAAATCGCCAACAAAGTCATCGAAAACAACCCCAAACTCTTTACCAAAAAACTTTGGTCGCAGTTCGGCGAAGGCGAAATCGTCAAAGTCGTTGCCTGCCAAAGCGAGCAGCACGAAGCCGACTGGGTCGTCAGCCAAATCGTCAAACAGAAGCTGGTCGGCGGCGACAAAACCCAATACGCCG
Source organism: Neisseria sp. HMSC070H10 (assembly GCF_001837635.1). Lineage (NCBI taxonomy): Bacteria > Pseudomonadati > Pseudomonadota > Betaproteobacteria > Neisseriales > Neisseriaceae > Neisseria > Neisseria sp. HMSC070H10. The sequence goes on along the minus strand of NZ_KV833384.1, from coordinate 43,852 downwards.
ATTTCGCCGTGTTATACCGCGGCAACCATCAGGCGCGGATTTTTGAAGAATCCTTGCGCAGCGCGCGTGTTCCCTACCAACTCTCCGGAGGACAAAGCTTTTTCGACAAAGCCGAAATCAAAGACGTTTTGTCCTATTTGCGCCTGCTTGCCAACCCCAACGACGATCCCGCCTTCCTGCGCGCCGTGACCACGCCTAAACGCGGCATCGGCGACGTTACATTGGGCAAGCTCAACACCTACGCGCACGAACACGAATGCAGCCTATATGAAGCCGCGCAAACCGAAGAAGCGCTTGCCCTATTGAACCATACCAACCGCCAACACCTGCAAGCCTTCATGGATATGATTGAAAACTACCGCACCAAAGCCGAAACCAGCGAAGCAGGCGAGCTTATTCATAACCTGCTAAAAGAAATCGACTACGAAAACCACCTGTTGGCCAATGAGGAAGGCAAAGCAGGTGAAATCAAATGGCGTAACGTTACCGACCTGACCGGCTGGCTGGAACGCAAAGGCGAGCAAGACGGCAAAAACATCATCGAGCTTGCCCAAACCATCGCCCTGATGACGCTTTTGGAGGGCAAAAGCGAAGAAGAAATCGATGCCGTCAAACTCTCAACCCTGCACGCTTCCAAAGGTTTGGAATACCCCTACGTTTTCCTTGTCGGTTGCGAAGAAGGCATCTTGCCGCACAACGACAGCATAGAAGAAGACAATGTCGAAGAAGAACGCCGTCTGATGTACGTCGGCATTACCCGTGCCAAACGCCAGCTTATACTGACCCACTGCCTCAAACGCAAAAAGCAAGGCACATGGCAGTTCCCCGAGCCGAGCCGCTTCATAGACGAAATGCCGCAGGAAGACATCAAAATCCTAGGCCGCAAAGGCGGCGAGCCGATTGTGAGTAAGGAAGAAGGAAAAAGCAATCTGGCAGGATTGCTGGACATGTTGGGAAACAAAAGAAAAGGATAAAGCAAGGCCGTCTGAAAGTAAGGTTTCAGACGGCCTTATTGTCAGCAAAATATCAAAGACAACAATTAAATAATTTTTACTTTATTCCTTTATGCCTATCCGTCCCCATTCCTCCCGATTCTTCAAAAAAAAAAACAAAAATAATCGAATAATCAGGTGCAAAAATAAAAAAGCAGGTGACACGATTGCCTTATTCCCCTTCAATTCACAAGCAAAAATTGTCAACACTTGAAGTATAAATTCACAAGCAAAATTGCATTTTTCAGGTATAATAATGGATTCCCCAACTGCATTTTGTGAGCTGAATCCATGTCTGTTGTTCTGCCCTTGCGCGGTGTAACCGCCCTTTCCGATTTCCGTGTTGAAAAACTCTTCCAAAAAGCAGCCGCCCTCGGCCTGCCCGAAGTCAAATTAAGCAGCGAATTTTGGTATTTTGTCGGTAGCGAAAAAGCACTTGATGCCGCGACAGTCGAAAAACTGCAAGCCTTACTGGCAGCGCAAAGCGTTGAACAAACGCCCAAAGCGCGCGAGGGCTTGCATTTATTTTTGGTAACGCCCCGTTTGGGCACCATTTCTCCTTGGGCTTCCAAAGCAACCAATATCGCCGAAAACTGCGGTTTGGAAGGCATTGAACGTATCGAACGCGGCATGGCCGTATGGTTGGAAGGTGCGCTTACCGACGGGCAAAAACAACAATGGGCAGCCCTGTTGCACGACCGCATGACCGAAAGCGTGTTGACCGACATCGATGCGGCGGCGCAACTGTTCCACCATATCCAATCGGAAACCTTCTCCAGCGTAGATGTATTGGGCGGCGGTAAAGAGGCATTGGTCAAAGCCAATACCGAAATGGGCTTGGCGCTTTCAGCCGACGAAATCGATTATCTGGTCGAAAACTACCAAGTTTTAAACCGCAATCCGTCCGATGTGGAATTGATGATGTTCGCGCAGGCAAACAGCGAACACTGCCGCCACAAAATCTTCAACGCCGACTTCATCCTCAACGGCGAAAAACAACCGAAATCCCTTTTCGGCATGATTCGCGACACACACAATGCGCATCCCGAAGGCACGGTCGTTGCCTATAAAGACAATTCGTCCGTGATCGAAGGCGCAAAAGTCGAACGTTTCTATCCAAATGCGGCAGAAAACCAAGGCTACCGTTTCCACGAAGAAGACACCCATATCATCATGAAAGTGGAAACACACAACCACCCGACCGCCATCGCGCCGTTTGCGGGCGCGGCAACGGGCGCGGGCGGTGAAATCCGCGATGAAGGCGCAACAGGTAAAGGCTCACGTCCGAAAGCAGGCTTGACCGGCTTTACCGTCTCCAACCTGAATATCCCTGGCTTGGAGCAACCTTGGGAACAAGCTTACGGCAAACCCGGCCATATTGCTTCTCCTTTAGACATCATGATTGAAGGCCCGATCGGCGGCGCAGCGTTCAACAACGAATTCGGCCGTCCGAACCTCTTGGGCTACTTCCGTACTTTTGAAGAGAAGTTCGACGGTCAGGTTCGCGGCTATCACAAACCGATTATGATTGCCGGCGGCTTGGGCAGCATTCAGGCACAGCAAACACACAAAGACGAAATCCCCGAAGGCGCATTGCTTATCCAACTGGGCGGCCCGGGTATGCTCATCGGCTTGGGCGGCGGCGCAGCCTCTTCCATGAACACCGGCACAAACGACGCATCTTTGGACTTCAACTCCGTACAACGCGGCAACCCCGAAATCGAACGCCGCGCGCAAGAAGTCATCGACCGTTGCTGGCAGCTTGGCGACCAAAACCCGATTATCTCCATCCACGATGTCGGCGCAGGTGGCTTGTCCAACGCCTTCCCTGAACTCGTCAACGATGCCGGCCGCGGCGCGGTATTCAAACTGCGCGAAGTACCGCTGGAAGAACACGGCCTCAGCCCATTGCAAATTTGGTGTAACGAATCGCAAGAGCGTTATGTGTTGTCGATTTTGGAAAAAGATTTGGACACCTTCCGCGCCATCTGCGAACGCGAACGCTGCCCATTTGCCGTGGTCGGCACGGCGACCGACGACGGCCATTTGAAAGTGCGCGACGACTTGTTCTCCAACAATCCTGTCGATTTGCCGTTGAACGTTTTGCTTGGCAAACCACCCAAAACCACGCGCACCGACAAAACAGTTACGCCGTCTGAAAAACCGTTTAACGCCGGCGATATCGACATTACCGAAGCCGCCTACCGCGTTCTGCGTCTGCCTACCGTAGCTGCTAAAAACTTCCTAATTACCATCGGCGACCGCAGTGTCGGCGGCATGACCCACCGCGACCAAATGGTCGGCAAATACCAAACCCCCGTAGCCGACTGCGCCGTTACCATGATGGGCTTCAATACCTATCGTGGCGAAGCGATGTCTATGGGAGAAAAACCGACTGTCGCCCTGTTTGACGCGCCTGCTTCGGGCAGAATGTGCGTCGGCGAAGCCATCACCAACATCGCGGCAGTCAACATCGGCGACATCGGCAATATCAAACTCTCCGCCAACTGGATGGCGGCATGCGGCAACGAAGGCGAAGACGAAAAACTTTACCGCACCGTCGAAGCCGTCTCCCAAGCCTGTCAGGCATTGGATCTGAGCATCCCCGTAGGCAAAGACAGCCTGTCAATGAAAACCGTGTGGCAGGACGGCGAAGAGAAAAAATCTGTCGTCTCGCCGTTGAGCCTGATTATCTCCGCGTTCGCGCCAGTTCAAGACGTACGCAAAACCGTTACGCCCGTATTAAAAGACAATGCCAATTCATTCGCTATTCTGCTGATGATTGACTTAGGCAACAACAAGTGCCGTATGGGTGGGTCTGCACTGGCTCAAGTGTATAACCGAAGCGGCGGCGAAGCACCTGATATTGATGCAGGCCATCTGAAAGCGTTTTATCAGTTAATTCAGCAACTCGTTCAAGAAGATAAGTTGCTGGCCTACCACGACCGCAGCGACGGCGGTTTGTTTGTGACTCTGGCAGAAATGGCATTTGCTTCTCGCCGTGGCATGAATCTCGACCTGCTGACAATGGTAAGTAAAAATATTAACGTTCAAAACGAGTATTACTCGTCTCAAGAATGGCAAAAATTTGTCCTAACTACCCTGTTTAACGAAGAATTAGGAGCCGTTATTGCTGTTCACGCTGCCGACCACGAATATATTTTCAATTTGTGCGAGAAACTGAATCTCACGCTGCACCATTTGGGAGAGTTTGCCGACAGCGGCCATATGGTCATCAATGCAGGAGAAGAATTTTTCAATCAATCCCTTACCGACCTGCAACGCGCATGGCAGGAAACCAGCCACGCCATTCAACGTCTGCGCGACAACCCTGCCTGCGCCGACAGTGAGTTTGCCCTGATTGACGACAACGACCGCAGCGCATTGTTTGCCGACGTGAAGTTCGACGTGAACGAAGACATCGCCGCGCCTTTCGTCAACAGCGGCGCGAAACCCAAAATCGCCATCCTGCGCGAACAGGGCGTGAACGGACAAATCGAAATGGCCGCCGCCTTCACCCGCGCCGGATTCGATGCTTACGACGTGCATATGTCCGACCTGATGGCAGGCCGCGTCCACCTTACCGACTTCAAAATGCTGGCGGCGTGCGGCGGCTTCAGCTACGGCGACGTACTCGGCGCAGGCGAAGGCTGGGCGAAATCCATCCTGTTCCACCCTGCTCTGCGCGACCAATTTGCCGCCTTCTTCGCCGACCCGAACACGCTGACATTGGGCGTGTGCAACGGCTGTCAAATGGTCAGCAACCTTGCCGAGATTATCCCGGGCGCAGAAACATGGCCGAAGTTCAAACGCAACTTGAGCGAACAGTTTGAAGCGCGCCTGAGTATGGTTCATGTTCCAAAATCCGCATCGCTGATTCTGAACGAAATGCAAGGCTCCAGCCTGCCTGTCGTGGTCAGCCACGGCGAAGGCCGCGCCGACTTCGCACTTCACGGCGGCAATATTTCCGCCGATTTGGGCATTGCGCTGCAATATGTGGACGGTCAAAACCAAGTGACCCAAACTTATCCGCTCAACCCTAACGGCTCTCCTCAAGGTATCGCCGGTGTGACCAACGCCGACGGCCGCGTCACCATCATGATGCCCCACCCCGAACGCGTGTACCGCGCCGCACAAATGAGCTGGAAACCGGAAGACTGGACGGAACTGTCCGGCTGGTACCGCCTCTTCGCCGGAGCAAGGAAGGCTTTGGGTTAACCGGCAGGCTGATTTGATTCGGCTTTAAAGAAAAGGTCGTCTGAAAACGATTTAGTGAAACCTGCTATATCTGTTTTCAGACGACCTTTATGTTCTTTTGCGTATAAGACCGAGCCGACCGCCGTCATTCCCGCCTGCGCGGGAATGACGGCCTAGATTTTTTGTCCCGAACCTATATACAAATAAACTTAATTGAATTTATAGAAAGATTTGGAGAAGCTTATGTCTAACATAGTAATTTTTAAAAACATGCCGAATGATGATGACTATATTAAATGGATTGATGAAAACCCAAATGGATTTGTATTAAATATAGATCAAACTAAAGACCCTTCTAAGATTTGGAAAGATTATCCCAAAATACATTTTGCTAATTGTAACCAACTAAATAAAAGGCCGGGGCGCACAACTGGAAAATATTTCAAAGTTTGCTCAAACTCAATTGAAGAACTTGAAAAATGGAGCCTGGATGAATACAGGAGAGAACTAACTCCATGCGGAACCTGTAAGAAAAACGGATTACTGGTAGGACGGCTCATGGGAATACCAAATTTTCAGGTAGCTTCTACCCTGTCCTTAAAATCTGATATAGACGAACTCGAAGAATGTTTAGCCTCCGAGACTAATCCAGAAAAGCGAACCGAAATTGAAACTTTGATAAAAGCCCGTCAAGGGCAAGGCAGATTCCGGCAAAAACTACTCGAACTGTATCCGAACTGCCCGCTAACAGGTCTAGATGTTCGGTCTTTACTTATTGCCAGCCATATCAAACCTTGGAGCAAATGCAATAATGAAGAGAGGTTAGATCCCTTCAATGGACTGATGCTCGCACCCAATATTGACGCATTATTCGATAGCGGACTGATTACGTTTGATGCCGACGGTACGATAAAAATCAGTCCGAAAATCGATCTGGAAAATCAAAAGCGGCTTGGAATTTCTCCCGATATGAAATTAAAAATCGAACCTGAAAGCGAAAAATATTTCGAGTATCACCTCAACCATGTTTTCCAAAAAGAAGAATAAATAGTGTTGAACAGTCCGTTGATTTAAGGTTGTCTGAAAACGATTTAGCGAACCTCGCTATATCCGTTTTCAGATGACCTTTTTGCGTCCTTTTGCGTATAAAGACCAAACTCGTCGCCGTCATTCTGTATAATTGCCACTTTTAAACTATAATCGACATATTCAGACGGCCTTTCCCGACATTATGACTCGACAAGCCTTTATCCTCAGCGATTGTGAATTTTCCGAATGCGGAGAAAAGCCTTACGCCCTGTTGACTGCGAATCCGACGAAGGAACACCACTTCATCGCCCAAACCGAGCAGCGGCAGCATGCGCATAATCCGCAGGTCAGCCCGCAAAACCAAAACGTTTACCGCCTGCCTCTGTCAATGTTTCATACTGGCGAAAAAGCCCGTAGCAAAGAACAAAACCGCAGCGAAGCGATAAGCGTCAACATCATCGGCAACTTGGCGGCGAAAAACCTCTATACGCTGACCTTTGTCGAAGACTCCGCCAACCAATACAATCTGGAAAGCTGGTTCAACCGTCATGAAAGCGGCTACGAAGAGGCCTGCAATCATCTGCGCACCTTACCTGCAGGCCGTCTGAAAACAACTACGGCAAATGCCGATACCGTCAAAGTACCGGATGCCTTGTGGCGGATATTGCGACTGAAATTCCTCGGTATCCTGCGCAATCCGCACAACCATAAAAACCTGTTTGCCCACCGCCTGCACCAAACACTTCGGGCGCGGCTGCCGGAAGTCGGTTTTGAATTTGTCCGCTTGATCAGCAAACGCGACCCCAAGCGCATCGAAGCCATTATGCAGGACTACCGTTTCACCTTTCTCGGCTATGTCGATTGGCTGGGCGGGCTTTACGGTATGTTGAGCGAAGGCGTGGCGCAACCGTCGTTGTTTGAACGACTGTTTTGCAACATCTTTGCCGAACCCGAAGCAGTGAAAATCGAATTGTTCCGCTATCCGGAAAACACGGGGCTGTGCCTGTTTGGCGACAGCAGTTTCTGCCTGCAAGCCTCGGCCAAGCTATTTAGCGTCGGCGTTAATATTTCGCACGATATGTTTGCCATCGTCCATCTGCAAACCGACCGTTGGCACGCGTTTAAGAATACCTTTCATCACGACGCGCCCAAACTGCAAGGCCAAGTGCGGATTATCGACGGCGACCAAACCCAAAGATTGCTGTTCAACCGACTGTGTATCCAGCAAGCCCATGAAGCCGTATTCGGCCAAAGCCCGAATATCAAAGATTATTTAGAGGCCGTCTGAAACCCCAAACCAGAAGAAAGCATATGAAAATCACGCCAATCCAAGCTCTAAACGACAACTACATCTGGATGATTCAAGAAGGCAACCATGCCGCCTGCGTCGATCCGTCTGATGCCACGCCCGTTTTGAAATTCCTCGTCCACAACCGCCTAATGCTGGCGCAAACATGGATTACCCATCCGCACCCCGATCATACCGGCGGCGCAAAAAGCCTGTTCCACGGCTTTTTAGAATCTCCGATCTATGGCGAAAGCGACATCGACGTGGCGACGCATACCGTCACCGCAGGTACTCAGTTCCCGTTTGGCGAAGGCTTGGTTACCGTTTGGGCAACCCCCGGCCATACCGACCGCCACATCAGCTATCTGCTGGAAAACTCAGACGGCCTGCACGTTTTCTGCGGTGATACCTTGTTCTCCGCTGGTTGCGGCCGCGTATTTACCGGCACAATCGAGCAGCTTTACGACAGCTTCCACCGATTCAACCAGCTGCCCGAAGAAACGCTGTTTTATCCGGCGCACGAATATACAGCCTCCAATCTGCGCTTCGCCCTGCATATCGAGCCGGACAACGCCGACATTCAGACGGCCTTGACCGCAGCCAAACACACGCCGACATTACCTGTCAGCCTGGCGCACGAACGCAAAGTCAACCCGTTTTTCCGCATACACCTGCCCAAAGTTCAGGTACGCGCCGAAGAATTGAGCGGACGAAAATTAAACAGCGAACTCGAAGTCTTCGCTGCTTTGCGTGAATTGAAAAATCAATTTTAATTGGGCTTAGTCCCTAAAAAATAAAGGCCGTCTGAACAATATCTGTTCAGACGGCCTTTATTTTTTAGGGATTATTCCCATTCAATCGTGGCAGGCGGTTTGCCGCTTACATCGTAAACCACGCGGTTGATGCCTTTGACTTCGTTGATGATGCGGTTGGACACACGGCCAAGCAGCGAGTAAGGCAACTCAGCCCAGTGCGCAGTCATAAAGTCGCTGGTAATCACGGCACGCAAGGCAACGACGTAATCGTAAGTACGGCCGTCGCCCATTACGCCGACGGATTTCACAGGCAGGAATACGGCAAAGGCTTGGCTGGTCAGGTCATACCAAGATGTGCCGTTTTCATCGGTAGTATTGCGCAATTCTTGAATGAAAATATCGTCTGCCTGACGGAGCAAGTCGGCGTATTCTTTTTTCACTTCGCCCAAGATACGCACACCCAAACCTGGGCCCGGGAACGGATGACGGTACACCATTTCACGCGGCAGACCCAAAGCGACGCCCAATTCGCGCACTTCGTCTTTGAACAAGTCGCGCAATGGTTCAAGCAATTTGAGCTTCATGTTTTCAGGCAGGCCGCCTACGTTGTGGTGGGATTTGATGGCGTGGGCTTTTTTGGTTTTCGCGCCTGCGGATTCGATTACGTCAGGGTAAATCGTACCTTGCGCCAACCATTTGGCGTTGGTGAGTTTTTTCTCTTCAGCGTCGAATACTTCGATAAATTCCGCACCGATGATTTTGCGTTTTTTCTCGGGGTCGGTAACGCCGGCAAGTTTCGCCAAAAACTGCTCTTCGGCATCAACGTGAATCACGCGTACGCCCAAGTTGCGGGCAAACATATCCATCACCATTTTGCCTTCGTTTAAACGCAACAGACCGTGGTCAACAAACACGCAGGTCAGTTGGTCGCCGATGGCGTGGTGAATCAGTGCGGCCGCTACGGAAGAGTCCACGCCGCCGGACAAACCTAAAATCACTTCGTCGCTGCCGACTTGTTCGCGGATTTTGGCAACGGCTTCTTCGATGTAGTTCGGCATGGTCCAGCTTGGTTGTGCGCCGCAAATATCCAAGACAAAGCGGTTCAACAGCGCGCGGCCTTGTTTGGTGTGGGTCACTTCAGGGTGGAATTGGATGCCGTAGAATTGTTTTTCAGCGTTTTCCATCATGGCAATCGGGCAAGACGGGGTATCGCCGATGATAGAGAAGCCGGTAGGCAGTTTGGAAACTTTATCGCCATGACTCATCCATACGTCGAGCGTATTAGGTGCATCATCTTGAATGCCGCGTGTCAGCTCGCTGTCGATGGTTTTAACTTGCGCATAACCGAATTCGCGTTGGTTGCCCGGACTAACTTCACCGCCCAAGTGGTGCGCCATAAATTGCATACCGTAGCAGATGCCCAAAACCGGAATGCCCAAATCAAAAATACCGGTATCGGCTTGATAATCGGATTCGTAAACGGAATTAGGACCGCCGGAGAGGATGATGCCTTTCGGGTTGAAGGCTTTGATTTCTTCCAAAGGCATGTCGAAAGAATGCAGTTCGCAGTAAACATGGGCTTCACGCACGCGGCGGGCGATCAGCTGGGTAACTTGCGAGCCGAAGTCGAGAATAAGGATTTTGTCTTGGGTCATGGCGGAAACTTTGCAAAATGTAAGAAAACGGTGCGGCCGGGAGGATAAATTTCAAATTTAAACCACAATAAAAAAGGCCGTCTGAAGCGGCGGATTATACCATTGTTCAGACGGCCTTTATAGGGCAAAACCCAAATCTCTCATCTTTCTATTTTGTGTGTTTCTCAGGAATCATATCGCTGCGCGAGAGCAACAGCAGGCAACCCAATACGACCATGCCGATGGCCAGCAGCGGCGAGAGGTAAATCCAGTAGCTCATGTGCAGATAAATGGCTGTACCGATATAAACCAGCATCGGGCCGGAAACGATAGACTGTTTGTTGATGCCGTCCATAATCAACACGGCAAAGCCCAAAATAATTAATGCGCCGGCAATCATTGTCGATGTCGCAGGCAAAATATCCGTAGCGCGTAAAAACCAAATCGCACCAAAGATAATCAAAAACAAAGGCAGAAAAAGTGAAGGACGGGACATAACAACGCTCCGTAAAGGTTTCAGACGGCCTGTATTATTGGGTGCGCCGGCCATGCAGGCAAGATATAAAAATGCAATCTTGTGTGTAATTATGCAAAGGTTGGCACAACAAAAAGGCCGTCTGAACAGCGGCAAACCGAAATCGAATATTTCAATTTTCCCTGTTTCAGACGGCCTTTTAAATCATCAGGCTTTGCCGGTGCTGCCGAATCCGCCTTCACCGCGCTCGCTGGCGGCAAACTCGTCCACAACCTTAAACGCAGCTTGGACAACCGGCACAATCATCATTTGCGCGATACGCTCCATCGGCTCGATGGTAAACGCTTCTTTACCACGGTTCCACAAAGAAACCTTCAATTCGCCTTGATAATCCGAGTCAATCAAACCGACCAAATTACCCAAAACAATACCGTGTTTATGACCCAAGCCGGAACGCGGCAACAAAACGGCTGCGTAAGCAGGGTTGGCCAAATACACCGCCAAACCGGTAGGAACGAGATACACATCGCCCGGCTGCAACACAACAGCTTCATCCAAGCAGGCACGCAAATCCAAACCGGCAGAACCGGGCGTTGCATAAGCAGGCAGGGAATCGGCCATTTTCGGATTTAAGATTTTCAGTTCGACTTCGGTTTGCATGACAGGACTCCGTATTGTTCTATATTGGAAAGGGCTACGATTATACACAAATGCCCTTGAGGCCGTCTGAAAAAACGGAGTATGATTCAGTCAGACCTAAGGAGAAAAATCATGGATCTGCACAATATCCGCGAAGATTACAGCAAACGCGAGCTGTCGGAAGCCGAATGCCACGCCGACCCGATTGTCCAATTCGAGCAATGGCTGAACGAAGCGATTCACGCCGAAGTCAACGAGCCGACCGCGGTCAACGTTGCCGCCGTGGGCGAAGACGGCAGGCCCAACAGCCGCATGGTACTGCTGAAAGAAGTCAACCCTAAAGGCTTTGTTTTCTTTACCAATTACCACAGCCGAAAAGGCCGTTCCTATACGGCTCACCCTTTTGCCGCCATGACTTTTTTCTGGCCGGAACTTGAACGCCAAGTGCGCGTTGAAGGACGCATTGAAAAACTCGACGCCGCCGCTTCAGACGAATATTTTGAAAGCCGCCCATATACCAGCCGTATTGGCGCATGGGCAAGCGCGCAAAGCGAAGTGATTTCCAGCAAAGCCGTATTGGTGGCCAAGGCCGCGGCCGTCGGTGTCAAACACCCTCTGCATGTTCCCCGCCCGCCGCATTGGGGCGGCTATCTCGTCATCCCAGACCGCATCGAATTCTGGCAGGGCCGCCCCAGCCGCCTGCACGACCGCATCCAATACCGCCTGGTTGACGGCAACTGGATACGCGAACGCCTTTCGCCATAATTTTCGGATTTTCAAACAAAAATTTACTGGTTGAGTTACAATACAACCTTTCATCGGCAGGCCGTCTGAATTTGATTTTCAGACGGCCTTTTCCCCCAATCCAACCCCTGCCGCAACCGCCGCAGAAGAACCGCTTTTTCAAGCGAGTTAGGAAAAATCATGTCCAAACAGCCTTCCAGCAAACGCCAATGGCGCGACGGCGTATCGTCTACCGCCAAAAAACCTTCCAAACCGGCCAAATCCTTTGCCAATAAAAAACGTCCCGACGACGAGCGAAAAACATCAGGCAAACCTTACGGCCAAAAAGTTTCAGACGGCCCCAAAGCTCAAAATACCGCGCCAAAACAACGTGCTGCCAAAGCCAAAAAACTGGTGGTCCGCAATCCCAACCAAAAAATCATGGAGCACGCCCGCGATTTGAAAGAACGCCGCAGCGACCTTTCACGCTTCGAGCCCGAACGCCTGCAAAAAGTCCTGGCCGCTTCCGGTGTCGGCTCACGTCGCGAAATGGAAGAATGGATCAGCAACGGCTGGGTAACGGTCAACGGCCGCGTGGCCCAACTGGGCGAAAAAGTTACGCCCGACGACCACGTTACCGTCAAAGGCAGCATCATCAAACTCAAATGGGCCGACCGCCTGCCACGCATTATCCTCTACTACAAACAAGAAGGCGAAATCGTTTCCCGCGACGACCCGCAAGGCCGCGTCAGCATTTTCGACCGCCTGCCGCAAGCAGCCAGCAGCCGCTGGGTGGCCATCGGCCGTTTGGACATCAATACCAGCGGCCTTTTGATCCTGACCACTTCAGGCGAACTTGTTCAACGCTTTGCCCACCCCAGCTTTGAAGTAGAACGCGAATACGCCGTGCGCGTATTGGGCGAGTTGACCACCGAACAAATGCGCGTCCTGACCGAAGAAGGCGTCATGCTCGAAGACGGTTTGGCTAAAGTAGAACGCATCTACGAACAAGGCGGCGAAGGCGCAAACAAATGGTACAACGTCGTCATTAAAGAAGGCCGCAACCGCGAAGTACGCCGTATCTTTGAAAGCCAAGGCCTGACCGTCAGCCGCCTCGTCCGCGTAGGCTTCGGCCCTATCGGCCTGCCAAACCGCCTCAAACGAGGCCAGTTCTACGAACTCAATCCGGCAGAAGTCGCCAACATCATCAAATGGGCGGATATGCTGCTGCCGGGCGAACGTCGCCGGAAGAAAAGTTAATGTAAGATAAATCGGGGCTGAGACTTTTGCAAAATCGTCTCAGCCCGACAAAATCTTGCCTAAGTCATAAAAATAGTGGGTATTGAAAGGATTTTCCTTATCCAACACATTCATCGGACTGCCATGTCCGACAAATAATACAGGCATTTTTTCATCGTTGCCTCCTTAATATCTGATGAGGCGGATTGTACGGATAAATGATTAAGCAATAAATCTCAATTTATGAACAACATACTTTCCCAGTAGGAAATGATGAAATATTCTTTGGCTTTGCTGCAAAGTTAAAAATAGGTCGTCTGAAATGTTTAGAGAAAAAGTAAGGTGTGCCGGTCACACCATGTTTAACGGTTACTGCCCCGTTTTCCACGCGAAGATGCGTTTCAAATTATCCACCGTGTCGTGATGCATGATGGCGACGAACGTGCCATCCAGTTTGGCAATTTCTGCTTT
>NZ_KV833384.1:0-30310 GCF_001837635.1 Neisseria sp. HMSC070H10 | reverse complement strand
GTTTGGCAATTTCTGCTTTGTCTTCATCACTGAGGGCAAAGTCAAAAACATTCAAGTTTTCCGCCATGCGTTCAGGTTTGGTGGATTTTGCCAACACGATGATGTCGCGCTCAATCAGCCAGCGGGTAATCACCTGCGCCACGGATTTGCCGTATTTTGCGCCGATTTTGCTTAACACAGGATTGTGGAAAATATCGTTTTTGCCTTCGGCAAACGGCGCCCACGCTTCCACGGCGATGCCTTCTGCCTGCAAAGCGGCAACGACTTCGGTTTTTTGTTGGAACGGGTTGATTTCAATCTGATTGGCTTGCGGCATCACTTTATTGAATATCCCTAAATCCACCGCGTGGGCGAAAATTTTGAAGTTTTTAAAGTTTGAAAAACGCTTGGGAACTTGACCGCACTTTTTACGTGGAGATAAGGGAAAGGTCGTCTGAAAAACTAAATCCGTTTTCAGATGACCTTTTAACAATAAAAGCGCGGATGTTTACACTATCGGTAATGGAACTATAATTTACTTTCGGTAAATATTCTTATACATTAGAATTAATCCACTCATCAAAAGCAGGTTTTATAACACTTGCATTATATGCAATATCTATATTAGGCATGGGATCGTCTATAGATGTAAACCATTTTTCAACATCTTTTTTACTGTTTCTAGCTTTTAATCCATCAATAAAATTAATATATGATAGCGATGAATACATTAATCTACGGTAATCATCTTTATCTCCTAATGACGAAAGATTAGATGCTTCAGTAACAGCTTTTCCAATCCATACTTTTTCATTAATTCCAACACCTTTTCGTCCTGTTTTAATGACTAAATCACATCCTGTTGACATTCCTATTCCTACTCGAATAGGATCAATCCCTCTTTGCTCTAACATCTTATTAAACATATTGATAAATGTGTTTGCATAGAAGGTTTTATCTGCGCATTTCAATTCATCACTTTTTAGAGGCGTATTGTAAATTGCATAAACGCAATCCCCACGAATACCTATCTCAAGCATGAATCCATCATCATCTCTTAGTATTTCAATCAGTTCAGAAATAAATGCTCTGATTACTTTTGCAGTTTCCTCCTGATTCTTGCTTGTAAATAATCTACTTGAATCCCGAATATCTATAAAAATACTGGTTAACCATGTCCTGTATCCATTTTCAAAAGTAAAATTACCATCTACTGGTAATTTTTTCTTTTTTTCTATGATCATATGATTATCTAGAATACTTTCTACTCGGTTTTTTCCCTGTATATAGTCATACTCTGACATTGTTATCTCCTATTTCTGAAAAATGTAAAGCCACGAAACCAATAAAAAAATAATGCTTATACCACTTATTTTTACTCCCTTATTATAATTTTTAAATTTTTGTTCACAAATCTTGGAGTTGATATATATTTGTGAAACTAAATCTTCAATGTATTTATTCAAATTAGTCGCTTCAAGACGGTTTAAATAGGCTTGTTGGTTCCTGTTTGATGCAATATGCCCGAAGAAAATATTAGATTTTCTATCCTCGTTATTGGTTATTTTTGCCATCAAGGCCTTGCTTAGAAAGTAAAGTCCAATTATGAAACATATAGCTGATACCAAAAATATAAGCATAAAAATAAATAAAACGACTTCATCTGTTCTATTTCTAGGATTTGCACAAAAAACACTTTTTATAAATTCTGTTGTGGGTGTTTTTAAAGTAGATAAAATGGTTAAAATAGCGCCAAAAAATGAGAACCAAAATGATACTTTGGTATCACAATTTGAAATAAACCCAATAATCCTATCAAGAGTTAAATGCAATTTATCCGTATCGTCTGATAATTTCCATTGTTGCTTATGCATTTTTTTACCTTTAATTTTTTATTTATTCAAATATTTGGGGAATATAATGATAATTCAATAGTTACTACAAAAATAATTTTCTCAATAGAATAAATTTCGTATCAATGCCCCTGTGATAGCGGTAGAAGCCGCGTTGTACCCGAAATTAAAGCCGATTTTGAACCAATACCCGAAGAGATGATTGCCGTACCGATTTCTGCGCCGTTCAAAATGGCGTTGGTCGCCTCATCCGATTATTTGGCGCAATACGGTTCACCGAAAAATATTGATGATTTGCAGCAGCACCGCCTTATCGGTGCGAAGCTCTCCGCTGAACACGGCACGGAGATGCAGTGGGAATTCAAATACAAAAAAGAGCTGATTACGTTCACGCCAAAATCGCAGTTTTCCATCAATAATCATCTGCGCCTGCAAGCCGTTTCAGACGGCCTTGGCATTGCGTGGATAGCACACATGAGCGTAGCGGATGCTCTCAATTCGGGGCACCTAGTCGAGGTGTTGCCTGAATACGCCATCACTTATGATCCGTTTTACCTCTATTACCCCAGCCGCCGCGGGCATTCGAATGTGTTTAAGTTGATTGTGGATGCGCTGCGGGTGGAGGTCGTCTGAAAATGCAAAAGCAGCCTGAGTTTCGTTTGCCGAAATGCAGGCTGCTTTCAAATAATCTCAATATGTCCGTCTGATTTTCAGACGACGTTTTCAGTTCATAAACCTAAACGTTATTTTTCCGATTTCAACACGCGTTGACGGCGGGTTTCGCTCAATACCATGCCTGCGCTGACGGAAACGTTCATGCTTTCTACCGTGCCAAACATCGGAATCGATACCAGCATATCGCAATGTTCGCGTGTCAATCGTCGCATGCCTTCGCCTTCGTTGCCCATTACCCAGGCCACGCTGTCGGGCAGGTCGCAGTGGTAAAGGTCGGAGTCGCCGCCCATATCCGTACCGACAATCCAAATGCCGTATTCTTTCAATTCACGCAAAGTACGGGCAAGATTGGTTACGGTAATATACGGCACGGTTTCCGCCGCGCCACAGGCAACTTTGCTGACAGTCGCATTCAGGCCGGCGCTTTTGTCTTTGGGCGCAATCACGGCATGCACGCCCATCGCATCGGCAGTACGCAGGCACGCGCCGAGGTTGTGCGGATCGGTAATGCCGTCCAATACCAGCAAAAACGGCGGTTCACTCAGATTTTCCAACACATCCTCCAAGTGAACATGGTTTTTGGAAGCATCGATAAACCCGACCACGCCCTGATGACGCGCCCCTTTGCTGATGGCATTCAGGCGGTCGGCATCGGCAAAATGCACGCGCACGTTTTCAGAGGCCGCTTTATCCAATACATCGCGGGTTCGCGCATCGGATTTGCCCTCTTGGATATAGAGTTCGGTAATCGATTTCGGGTTTTGCCACAAACGGGCATTGACGGCGTGAAAGCCATAGATGAGTCGTTGGTTTGCCATGTTTTTGCTTTATCAAAAAATTCAGACGGCCATTATAACAAGTAAGGCCGTCTGAAAATTTTTTATTTCATCAAATAACCGAGTATGCCCGAAGTACCAACGCCGATTAATACCGTCACCAACATCGAAAACCGGCTAGCCGCCAATACCGTCAAAGCAATGGCAATCAGCTCATGTGGTTTGTCCGACACAAAATAAGGCGCAATCACGGAAATCAACACGCAACCCGGCGCGGCCTCCATCACCACTTGCGCGCGACGGCTTAACGTACGGTTGCGCAATGCAAAAAAGCCGATTAATCGGGTTGAATAAGTAACGGCCAACATACTTAAAAACAGCAAAAACGATTGCAGCGACAACAAATCCTTCATTTTTGCTCTCCCAAAAAATACGCCGCCAACAAACCCGACAACGCTCCGGCCGGAACATACCATGCGCCATCCACGGTCAAATAAGTTGCGCACGCCACAATCAGGCTGACAAACCAAGGGCGTGAAGCCGCAAAGCTCTTCCACATACCGCGCAACAACACCAAAAACACCGCCGGAAACGCCATGCCGAAGCCCCATGCCGCCACATCGCCGAACATCGGGCCGACCGCCGCACCAAACGCCGCAAAACCAATCCAAGTTACATACAAAATAAAGCACACGCCGGCATAAAACGGCATATTGAACGCAGGCAAACCTGCCGCCTTACGCTTTTGAATTTCAGCAAACGCCATTGCCCAGCTTTCATCACACATCACAAACAGCGCAGGCATCGCCTTTTTCAGCGGCATATCCCTCATATACGGAGCGATCGCCGCACCCATCAAAATATGGCGCGAATTAATCATAAACGTTACCGTTGCAATCAGCAGAATCGGCAAAGGATTTGCCCACAAATTGACTGCGGCGAATTCCGAACCTCCGGCAAAGTTCATGCCCGTCATCAGCAGCATTTCCAGCCAACTCATGCCCTTCTGCCCGCCCTGCATACCCAAAATCAGCGCCCACGGCAACAGGCCGATCAGCATGGGCGAGGTTTCTTTGATACCACGCAGAAATTCAGATTGGGGAGAAGCAGTGTGATTCATTTTAATTGAAACGGTTTATTAAAAAGAAGCGACGTATTATAAAGCATGCCGTCTGAACAAGGGTATAATACGGAAAAATAGATTTATTACGGAAACCGATATGACCCACACCGTCCATCTGCAGTTTGAAGAAATTGACAATACCGTGTTGCAACGCCTGTGCGGCGCGCTCGACAGCAATCTCGAAGCCTTAGGCAAAGCCCTTGATATCCAAATTAGCCGCCGCTTCGAACATTTCACCTTCATGGGCGAACTGGCACACGCCGGCCGCCGTGCCTTGCTATCGCTTGCCGAAGCCGCAGAAAAAGGCGACTTGGACGACAACGCCATCAGCCTCGCGGCCGTCGAAGCCAAAACCGCAGATGAGAAACACGAAGAAAAACACCACGACCAACAATACTATTTCCGCACCAAACGCGGCAGCATCGGCGGCCGCACCCCGCGCCAAAACGGCTATATCCGCGCCTTGCTCAACCACGATGTCGTGTTCGGCTTAGGCCCTGCCGGTACGGGTAAGACCTATCTTGCCGTTGCCGCCGCCGTCGATGCCATGGAAAAACACCAAATCGAACGCATCGTTTTGGTGCGTCCCGCAGTCGAAGCAGGCGAAAAACTCGGCTTCCTGCCCGGCGATTTGGCACAAAAAGTCGATCCCTACCTGAGACCGCTTTACGATGCGCTTTATGATTTAATGGGCTTCGACCGCGTAACTAAACTGATGGAAAAAGGTTTGATTGAAATTGCACCGCTGGCCTATATGCGCGGCCGCACCTTAAATGGCGCGTATGTCATTTTGGACGAAGCGCAAAACACCACCCCCGAACAAATGAAAATGTTCCTGACCCGTATCGGCTTCGGTGCCAAAGCAGTCATTACCGGCGACATCAGCCAAATCGACCTGCCGCGCAACATCAAATCCGGCTTGAAAGATGCACGCGAAAAACTGCGCGACGTAGAAGGCCTGTATTTCCACACCTTCACCAGCGAAGACGTTGTCCGCCATCCTTTGGTGCAAAAAATCGTCGAAGCCTATGAAGCTGCCGAAGAACAAGCTGAAAAGAAAAACGACGAATAATCTTTTCAAATACTTAAGGCCGTCTGAAAATCAAATTTCAGACGGCCTTCCTACATCATTCGGCACATAATACTGCTATAATCCGAAAACCAAGTAAAACAACGACTTCAAAAGGAAAAATATGACCCTCAAGCCACCCGTCCGAATCGCCGTAACCGGCGCAGCAGGCCAAATCGCCTACGCCACCCTCTTCCGTATCGCCGGCGGCATCATGCTCGGACGCGACCAACCCGTTATCCTGCAACTGCTCGACCTGCCGCAGGCGCAACAAGCATTGCGCGGCGTGATTATGGAAATGCAGGATTGCGCCTTCCCCCTCCTAGCCGACATCTTCGCCACAGACGATCCCGAAGTCGCCTTCAAAGATGCCGACATCGCCCTCTTGATTGGTGCACGCCCGCGTACGCAAGGTATGGAACGCGCCGACTTACTGCACGCCAACGCCGAAATTTTCAAAGTACAAGGCGCGGCGTTGAACAAAGTTGCCCATCGCAACGTCAAAGTCCTCGTCGTCGGCAACCCGGCCAACACCAACGCCTACATCGCCATGAAGTCTGCACCCGACATCCCGCCGGAAAATTTCACCGCCCTGATGCGTCTCGACCACCACCGCGCCGTCAGCCAAATTGCCGAAAAAATCAACCGCCCGATTACTTCCATTGAGCAAATGTGCGTCTGGGGCAACCACAGCCCGACCATGTACGCCGACTACCGCTACGCCACCAGCAACGGCGAGTCCGTCCAAGACATGATTACCGAACCCGACTGGAACACCAAAGTCTTCATGCCGAAAATCGCCGGACGCGGTGCCGCCATTATCGCCGCGCGCGGCTCATCATCCGCAGCCTCCGCCGCCAATGCCGCCATCTACCACCTGCGCGACTGGCTGCTCGGCAGCAGCGGCAAATGGGTAACAATGGGCGTTCCGTCAGACGGCTCTTACGGCATTCCCGAAGGTTTGGTTTTCGGCTTCCCCGTCATTTGTGACGAAGGCAGCTACCGCATCGTCCAAGGCTTAGATTTGTCAGACGAATTCAGCCAAAACCGTATTGCCGCCACACTGGCCGAATTAGAAGAAGAACGTTCAGCCATCCAGGATCTACTCTAAAACAAAGGCCGTCTGAAAACCAAATTTCAGACGGCCTAAATAATTAAATGTCCATTCTACAATCATTTTTAAAAGCTAGAATGGAATTCTTTGTCCTTGTTTATCTTTAAGATGCCATTGACCTGCCGGTGTACAACCGCCGCCACTACCGCCGACAGCATAATGATCACAATTCGGATCAAGCCGTTTCCCTTGAGAATATGAACTATTTGTCAAACTGTCCCCATCAAAGGAACTGCATGAGCCGGTGAAAGCTACGCAAAACAGGATTAAAAATTTCTTCAACATTCACATCACCTTTTTACACCCCAAAATTGCAGCTTGAATAAAGTTCCCACGGTATCAGTATAAGCCATACATTGTGCGAGCAAAAAGAGCCAACCCTTCCTTACTCACGGTTGTATTGCCAGCGATATATATACCAAAATTTCATCTGCCATCACTCAAAGAAAAACTACTGCCAGAAATTTGGAATACACATCTAATGCAATTAAAAACATATAAAATAGTTATCAAACTAATTTTATAAACATGTGACAAATTTTTTGCAACTTTGTTTCTTATGGTTTTGCTTTTTTATAAAGCTCGCTCTCACAATATGAAAATTATCCAATACCTTTTCTGTGTTTGAAAAAGGCCGTCTGAAATCAAATTTCAGACAACCTTTACCGTGCAGCCTTATTCCGCTACATCAATGCACAAATATTTCAGTTCCAAATACTCATCCGCACCGTATTTGCTGCCTTCACGTCCCAAACCGCTGCGTTTCACGCCGCCAAACGGTGCCACTTCATTACTGATTAAGCCCGTATTGATGCCGACCATGCCGTATTCCAAGGCTTCGCCGACGCGCCACTGACGGGCGGTATCGGAGGTAAAAAGGTAAGCTGCCAAACCGTATTCCGTATCGTTGGCGGCCGCGATGACTTCGGCTTCGGTTTCAAAACGGAACACTGGACACAAAGGCCCGAAGGTTTCTTCACGCGCCACCGCCATTTGCGCCGTAACGCCGCTTAAAACAGTCGGCTCAAAAAACGTTCCGCCCAACGCGCTGGGTTTTCCGCCAGTCAGGCAACTTGCGCCTTTAGCGAGCGCGTCGGCGATGTGCTGCTCAACTTTCTCTACCGCTTTTTCCTCAATCAGCGGCCCTTGGTTCACGCCTTCATCCAAGCCGTTGCCCAATTTGAGCGCAGCCACTTTTTCACTCAATTTACGGCAAAATTCTTCGTAAATGCCGGATTGAGCATAAACGCGGTTGGTGCAGACGCAGGTCTGGCCGCTGTTGCGGAACTTGCTGGCAAGTGCGCCTTCGACGGCTTTGTCCAAATCGGCATCGTCAAACACGATAAACGGCGCGTTGCCGCCCAGCTCCAAGCTGAGTTTTTTAATGTCCGCCGCGCTGTCGGCAAAAATTTTCGCGCCGACTTCGGTAGAACCAGTAAAGCTGATTTTGCGCACAGTCGGATTCGTGGCAAATTCATAGCTGATTTCCGAAGCGCGGCCGCTGACGACGGGAAGCAAATCCTGCGGCACGCCCGCTTCGTAAGCCAGCAGCGCCAGCGCATACGCACTCAGGGGCGTGAGCGACGCAGGTTTGACTATCATCGCGCAGCCCACCGCCAAAGCAGGCGCAGCCTTGCGCGCAATCATCGCCGATGGGAAGTTCCACGGCGTAATCGCGGCGGTAACACCGACGGGCTGTTTCAATACAACCAGTTTTTGCGACGCTTTCACACTCGTCAGCACATCACCGTCAATCCGCCGAGCCTCTTCCGCAAACCAGCGCACAAACGAAGCCGCATAATCAATTTCACCACGCGCCTCAGTCAGACTTTTACCCTGCTCCATCGTCATGATGCGCGCCAGTTCTTCTTTGTTTTCTTTAATTAAAAAATACCAACGCCACAACACATCAGCGCGTTCCAACGCGGTTTTTTCCGCCCATAATTTTTGTGCCGTCTCTGCCTTTTGAATCAAAAGCTTCAGGCCGTCTGAATCAGTCTTACGGACAAACGCCAAAGCCTCACCTGTTGCAGGGTTATCAACTCTAATGGCATCTGGAATCGAAACAAAGGAAATATCGGGATGATTGAGCAAACGGGCAAAATCTTTCATGAGAAACGACCTTTCTAAAACCGAGGATATACGTTCATTATCATATTCATACCATCAAAGTGCAACTAAATAGAAAAATAAACCAACATCAAAGGCCGTCTGAATATCTTACAGACGGCCTTTGCTTTAACGACATCATATCTATCTTAAATAACGAATGAAATACGATGATTAATACCCTACCTCAAAAGGATAAGACACATGTATTACAACAATTTGCTATAATATAAAAATCAGTTCAACCCTCATCCAAAATTCCATTTTCAGACGGCCTTTGTCTGTTTATAAGGCCGTCTGAAATGTTTTCCGTCCATCCTCTTCTGCCGAACCATGATTCCATCTGATTTCATTGACGAGCTTTTGTCCAAAGTCGATATTGTCGATATTATCGACGAGCAGGTTCCGCTGAAGAAAGGCGGGGCGAACTATATGGCCTGCTGTCCGTTTCACAAGGAAAAGACGCCGTCGTTTTCGGTCAGCCCGACCAAGCAGTTTTACCATTGCTTCAGTTGCGGGGCTCATGGTTCGGCGATTGGTTTTGTGATGGAACATCAGGGGCTGTCGTTTCCGGAGGCGGTGCAGTTTTTGGCTGATCGCGTCGGCATGACGGTACCTAAAGTTCGTGGGCAGGAAGACAACCCCGAAATCCGTGCCGAACGTAAAAAAAAGCAACAAACTTTGGAAGAAACAACGGCAGCGGCAGCGGATTTTTACGCGCAACAGTTGAAATTGAATCCGGAGGCGAAGGCTTATTTAGACAAACGCGGCTTGAGTGCGGAAGTCATCGCACATTATGGTTTGGGCTATGCGCCTGACGGTTGGCAGCCTTTGGCGCAAGTATTCCAACCCTATCCTAATACTGCGTTGGTGGATACGGGCATGGTCATCGATAACGAAGGCAAACATTACGACCGCTTTCGTCATCGGATTATGTTCCCTATCCGTAATCCGCGCGGACAAGTCATCGGCTTTGGCGGCCGCGTATTGGACGACTCCAAACCCAAATACCTGAACTCGCCCGATACGCCTTTGTTTGACAAAGGGAAAAACCTTTACGGGCTACATGAAGGGCGTGCTGCCGTAAAAGAGGCAGGACGGATTTTGGTGGTCGAAGGCTACATGGACGTGGTCGCATTGGCGCAGTTCGGCATTGGCTACGGCGTAGCGGCTTTAGGTACGGCAACCACTGCAGAACACGTCAAAATCCTGATGCGTCAGGCCGACAGTATTTATTTTTGTTTTGATGGCGACAGTGCAGGACGTAAAGCGGCTTGGCGCGCGCTGGAAAATGCGTTACCGCAATTAAAAGACGATAAATCGCTGCATTTTCTATTCCTACCTGAAGAACACGACCCAGACAGCTACATCCGCGCCTACGGCAAGACTCAATTTGAAGATGCCTTGTTAAACCAAAGCAAGCCCCTATCGGAATACTTTTGGGAACATCTTTCAGACGGCCTCAACCTCAATACGCAAGAAGGTAAAGCAGAATTGGTCAAAACCAGTTCTCCGCTTTTGGCTCAGATTACCGCACCGGCATTGGGCTATCTTCTGAAACAAAAACTCAGCGAGCTAGTGGGCATTGACCCTGACAACCTCGCCCAGTTACTCGGACAAGAAGCGCCAAAACGGCACGTCAAACAAAAAAGTTACAAACTGCCGCCTATTTCTGTCAAACAGCCAACCATGCTGACGCTGGTTCAAAGACAGATACGCAGCCTCTTGATAAATCCGGCTTGGGCTTCATATATAGACCTGCCCGATTATCTGGCTTTAAGCGGCGACTTTGCCTGCCTTGCCAATTTGGCCGAAACCATCAAACATCACGATACGACTCCTGCAACCGCACAAGTGCTTGAATATATGCGCGGTTCGCCCTATGAGGAAACCGTCAATCAAATCTTTTTATCGACCCTTCACTCTGAAGAAATGGAAGGGGATAACGAGGAAGATTGCGAAAGTTTCCAAATCGGCATGAAAAAGTTGTTAAATGAATTAAAATACAGTCAAATCGAAACTTTAAAGCAAAAAAGTATTCAAACTGGTTTGACCGAAAATGAAAAAAGACTTTTGCTGTCGCTTTTGACGGCAAAGCAAAACTAACCCCTCAGGCCGTCTGAACAATCTAAACACACGCTGCGAAACATGACACGCAGAACACTCCATCTGTAATATTTTCAGACGGCCTCAGAGTATTAAAGTGAAATCTGATTTCACAACAAAAAGCTCTGCTCCGCCTTCAGGTACGGCTACATCACCGTAAACCGTCGGCATCCTATCAACCTAGAGAGCAATCCATGTCTAAAAACCAAAACTACGAAGAATACCAAGACCAAGACGACAACCGTCCCTTGAGTATCGAAGAGCAGCGCGCCCGCCTGCGTCAACTCATTATTATGGGTAAAGAACGCGGCTACATCACTTATTCCGAAATTAACGACGCGCTGCCCGACGATATGTCCGACGCCGAGCAAATCGACAACATCGTCAGCATGATTTCCGGCTTGGGTATCCAAGTAACCGAGCAAGCTCCCGATGCTGAAGACATCCTCTTGAGCGACAACGCCGCCGCCATGACCGACGACGATGCCGTTGAAGAAGCCGAAGCAGCACTCTCCAGTGCAGATTCAGAATTCGGCCGCACAACCGACCCTGTGCGTATGTATATGCGTGAAATGGGTCAAGTCGATCTGTTGACGCGTGAAGACGAAATCATTATCGCCAAAAAAATCGAAAATGCACTGAAAAACATGGTGCAGGCAATCTCCGCCTGCCCAGGCTCGATTGCCGAAATTCTGGCTTTGATCGAACAAGTCCGCAACGACGAAATCCGTGTGGATGAAGTCGTTGAAGCCATTATCGACCCTAATGAAGTCTTGTTGAACGAATTGGGCTTAGGTCACTTAGAAAATGCCAAACCAGATGACGAAGAAGGCGAAACCGTTAGCGATGATGAAGATAGCGACGATGAAGATGAAGACGATTCAGGTAGCGACTCTGAAGCCATATCCGCTGCCCATTTGGCCGAACTGAAACAAAAAGTTTTGGAACACTTCGCCTTTATCGAGAGCGAATACGGCAAAATGATCAAGCAGTTGGAAAAATACGGCAGCCTGCACACCAACTACCTGAAACACCGTGATGCCATTGCCAACAAACTGTTAGAAGTCCGTTTTGCCACACGTCAAATCGAAAATTTGAGCAGCAACCTGCGCAGCCGCGTTGAAAACATCCGTAAACTCGAGCGTGAAATCCGCGACATCTGTATCGACCGCGTCCGTATGGATCGCGACTACTTCATCAAAAACTTCCTGCCAGCTATTACCGATTTGGAATGGGTAGAAGAAGAAGTAGCCAAAGGCCGTGTATGGGCAAACGCGTTAGATCGTTTCCGCCACGCCATCCTCGAAAAACAAACCGAGCTGGCAAATATGGAAGCTGAAACCCGCATTTCCATCGAAGAGTTGAAAGAAATCAACAAAAACATGGTGTTGAGCGAAAAAGAAACCTCAGCCGCCAAACAGGAAATGATTCAGGCCAACTTGCGTTTGGTTATTTCCATTGCTAAAAAATACACCAACCGCGGCTTGCAGTTCCTTGATTTGATTCAAGAAGGCAATATCGGTCTGATGAAAGCGGTAGACAAATTCGAATACCGCCGCGGCTACAAGTTCTCTACTTATGCCACATGGTGGATCCGTCAAGCGATTACCCGTTCCATCGCCGACCAAGCGCGTACCATCCGTATTCCGGTTCACATGATTGAAACCATCAACAAAATGAACCGTATCTCGCGCCAATACCTGCAAGAAACCGGTGAAGAGCCGGATTCTGCCAAACTGGCCGAGCTGATGGAAATGCCGGAAGATAAAATCCGCAAAATCATGAAAATCGCCAAAGAGCCGATTTCCATGGAAACACCGATTGGCGATGACGATGATTCGCACTTGGGCGACTTCATCGAAGATGCCAACAACGTTGCTCCGGCAGAAGCTGCGATGTACACCAGCCTGCACGAAGTAACTAAAGAAATCCTCGAAAGCCTGACGCCGCGTGAAGCCAAAGTTTTGCGTATGCGTTTCGGTATCGATATGAATACCGACCACACTTTGGAAGAAGTCGGCAAACAATTTGACGTAACCCGTGAACGTATCCGTCAAATCGAAGCCAAAGCCCTGCGCAAGCTGCGCCACCCGACCCGCA
The DNA here is from genome assembly GCF_001837635.1 of Neisseria sp. HMSC070H10. Lineage (NCBI taxonomy): Bacteria > Pseudomonadati > Pseudomonadota > Betaproteobacteria > Neisseriales > Neisseriaceae > Neisseria > Neisseria sp. HMSC070H10. The sequence goes on along the minus strand of NZ_KV833384.1, from coordinate 17,406 downwards.
GCGACCGCCTCCGCAGCTTCCTCGACAGCGAAGAAAACAAATCATAAAAGCAAACCGCAGGTTAAAAGACCTGCGGTTTTTTATTGAAATATAATAAGGCCGTCTGAAAAACAAATCTCAAAAGATTTAATCGTTTCAGACGGCCTTAAACTTATTTTGATAATTTATTCAGTTTCAGTGGTTTTCTTTTTCGGATGGCGGCGGCGACGTTTGGGTTTGCCATCGGTTGATCCACTTTGTTTCTGACGTTTGTGATCATTGGCAACAGTCATTTGCTGGCGTGTTTCCTCATCGGCATGTTGGAAAGTTGTCCACCAAGAAGCCATCTCTTTATCAACCTCGCCAACCTCGCTACGCAAAATCAGGAAATCATAAGCGGCTCGGAAACGTGTTTGCGATAGCAGGCGATATGGGCGTGCGCCGCGCATATTGTCAAATTGCGGCTGAAATTGCCAGACTTCACGCATGGTTGCAGAAAATCGTTGCGGTACACCCCAACCCTTCTCTACTGTGTCACGCATGGTGTTCATCGCATCCATCAATGCAGGGACAGTTTTTTGTCCATGGCTTAGATTGCGTTGCCAAATAGCGTTCAGTGTCGGCCACAATACTGCCGCCAATACGAAACCGACGGAAACGGACTTATCCGCACGGATACGCTCGTCGGTATTTTTCAAGGCCAACATAATCATACGGTTTTCAGCCGCTTCGGCAGTTTTCAAGGCATCTAAAAGCGGATGGATGCCTTCGGGAATACCCAACTCGTTTAGCCTTTTCAAACAGGCACGAGAATAACCGGAAAACAGAATTTTCAGAATTTCGTCAAAAAGACGAGCAACAGGCTCATTTTTCAGACGGCCTGCATATTCTGCAATTGGCAAAGCCGTTTGCTCTTCCACTTCAAAGCCCAACTTGCCCGACAAACGGACGGCACGAAGAATACGGACAGGATCTTCCTGATAGCGTTCGGCAGGATCGCCTATCATCACCAATTTTTTATCGGCAACATCAGCCACACCCTGATGGAAATCCCAAATCTCCTCTTTAATCGGGTCGTAATACAGCGCATTACAAGTAAAGTCGCGACGCATGGCATCTTCTTCAATGCTGCCGTAAGTATTGTCCTTCATAATACGGCCTTGCGCATTTTGCTGAACCTTATCGCCACCGCGGAACGTCGTGACTTCAATGGTTTCAGGTCCGATCATCACATGAACAATTTGGAAACGGCGGCCGATAATGCGGCTGCGGCGGAATACTTTGCGGATTTGCTCCGGCGTGGCATCGGTTGCGATATCAAAGTCTTTGGGCTCGACCCCGAGCAACAAATCCCGAACGGCACCACCCACAACATAAGCCTGAAAACCGGCTTCATGCAGGCGTTTGGCAATTTTCTCTGCAGCAAAGCTCAACATATCCGCGCGGATACCGTGTTGCTCAAGCGGGATAATTTCCTTTTCAGGCAACGATTTGACGTGTTTTTTAGGCAACACTTTATGCAGCCATTTCTTTAACATAAGCAGCTCTTTTCACAATAAAAAAGGCCGTCTGAAACTTGTCTGGCTTAAGCCTTTGCACAATATTCTGCCGTAGAAGGAGCAAAACATTGAGCAAAGGCTTCAGACGGCCTAAAAAAGACGTGCCATTATACCTTATGGAAGTTCGATTAATTAGCGTATTGGCAAAAAATATCGGCTATAATGACGGTCTGACAACGATTCAGGCAGAACATCATGTACTACTACAAATCCGAAGCTACCCAATTCCTCGACAAACTCATGGAAGACAATCCCGAAATGGAAGCGCAACGCCTCGAAAACCGCCATTTGCTGTGGGATGTTACCCTCAATCCGACTGAACAGGCTGAATTTGAAGCGGCCAAAGTCAACAAAAAACCCTACACCTACTATCAAGACTAATCCCGTATCGGCATGACGACCAACACACACAATACCGATCCGGCATTACAACATTACCTCAACAGCATTGGTCAATCCGAACATCCCGTTTTGACCGCATTGCGCGAGCGTACCCAATCACATCGTCTGGGAAAGATGGCCATCGCCCAAGAGCAGGCGGCCATGTTGGTGTGGTTGGCTAAATTATTGAATGCCAAAAAATATTTGGAAGTTGGCGTCTTTACCGGTTACAGCAGCACCGCCATGGCGCTTGCCCTCCCCGAAGACGGCAAAATCACGGCTTGCGACATCAATGTAACCTTTACCGATATTGCCCGTGAAACATGGCAGGCAGCGGGCGTAGCGCATAAAATCTCGCTTCATCTGCAACCGGCTTTGCTAACTTTGGACGATTTGATTGCGCAAGGCGAATCGGAAAGCTACGACTTGGCACTTATCGATGCCGACAAACCGCCTACGCCAAAATATTTCGAACGCTGTTTGCAACTGGTACGGAGTGGCGGCGTGATTGCCATCGACAATATCTTGTTGGGCGGTCGCGTCATGAATGAAGCTGCCGAAAACGATCCGCCCAGCTTGGATATCCTGCGCCATTTCAACCAAAATCTGCCGCACGAAACACGCATTATTCCCATTACCCTGCCTATCGGCGACGGTTTGACATTGCTACTAAAAAAATAAAACGACACAATCCGATGAAAACATTATCACATTCTCTGTTTCTTTTGCCGCTTACTCTATTGGCCGCATCATGCGCCGTTTCCCATCCTCCTCAACCTGCCGACAATCCCAACTTTGTCCTGCCGGATATTCCGCGTGAGCCTTTACATGAAAAAAGTATCCCCTATCCGCGTTTAGACGCACAAACCCAGATTGACCACTTGGGCATACAAATTGCCCGACTGGAACGCACGGTCGAAGAATTAAATCAACGCTTGCAAACACTAGAACAACAACGAAACAGCAAACGTCCGACTACTTCGGCTTCCAAACCCAAAGCCCAGCGATTGGATGACCGCAAGCTGAAAATGAACTATTTGGCCAATGGCGGCGGCGTGCCGTCTGAAACAGATTCAGCCGCACAAAATGAACTGCGCCTTTATAACCAAGCGCAAAAATACTATCAGCGTAACAACTTCTCCGCCGCAGTAGCCATCTTAAAAGAGGCTGACGGCGGAAACGGCAACGAAATTGCCCGCCGCAATATGTACCTGCTCCTGCAAAGCCAACAACGTCTGGGCAACTGCGAATCCGTTATCGAAATCGGCAACCGCTACGCCAACCGATTCCGCAACAGCCCGCAAGCTCCCGATGCCATGTACAGCATCGGCCAATGCCAATACAAACTGCAACAAAAAGACATCGCCCGCAGCACATGGCGCAAACTGATACAAAGCTTCCCCAACAGCGAAGCGGCAAAGCGCGCTTCCATCAGCCTTAAACAAAGATAAACGTTCAGACGGCCTTGTCATCCCCAAGGCCGTCTGAATATTTTTTACCCTTAATCCATTCAAGCAAAAGGAACTCCTCATGATCCAAGTCGGCATTATTATGGGCAGCAACAGCGATTGGCCGGTGATGCAGCAGGCAGCACAATTTCTCAAAGAATTCGGCGTTGAATACGAAGCGCGTGTCGTCTCTGCACACCGTACGCCTGATTTGATGTTTGAATACGCCGAAACCGCACGAGAACGCGGCATCAAAGCCATCATTGCCGGTGCAGGCGGCGCAGCGCATTTGCCAGGCATGGTTGCAGCCAAAACCACGGTTCCCGTCTTGGGCGTTCCCGTTCCCAGCAAATATCTGCGCGGCGAAGACTCCCTGCTTTCGATTGTGCAAATGCCCAAAGGCGTTCCTGTTGCCACATTTGCCATTGGCGAAGCAGGAGCGGCCAATGCAGCGCTGTTTGCCATTTCACTTTTGGCCAATGAAAATCCTGAATTGGCTGAAAAATTGGCCGCTTTCCGTGCCAAACAAGAACAAACCGTTCTTGCCATGAAATTGCCTGAAGCATAACTGACAAAGGCCGTCTGAACGTTGTAAAGGGAAACTTTGATTTCGTTTTACGATTGTTCAGACGGCCTTAGTCTTTTATCAAATTGAATTAATGCCATGAAAACCCTAGCATTCATCCTACTCTCCACCCTGCTTTGCGCCTGCCAAAGCCCAAGTACTCCTACTCAATCAACTGCTATCCCATCTCAGCAACAAGCCCAAGATACAACCGGCAATCTGATTATCTTCTATGATGCCCAAACCGGTTCTGCGCCATTGCTAAAAGCAGTGAAAGCCTCCGGCGCAAGTTTGATTTATGAATACAAAAACCTGAACGGCATTGCTATTCGTCCGTCTTCCAAGACCAAGATTGAAGAGGCCATTGCCTATTTCAAAAAGGTAAACGGCGTATTGTCCGTCGAACAAGATAGGCTGCTGAAACTTCAATAACCAGTTGGTTCTTTAGCCTAATAAAAAAGCCGTCCGAAACGTATTACAACGTTTTCAGACGGCCTTTTACTTGTTCAAAGCATTAAATCATGCCGCTGCCTTGCGCTTTTGGCTTGGCTTGGCCGAATTCCAATTTACTCAGCGCAGACAAATAGGCTTTGGCAGTCGCCACCAACACGTCGGTATCTGCGCCTTGACCGTTGACCACACGATCGCCACGTTGCAGACGGACAGAAGTTTCGCCTTGGCTTTCGGTACCTTGCGTCACCGCGTTAACAGAGTAAATCTGCAAGGTCGCGCCACTTTGAGCCACGCTTTCAATGGCTTTGAAGATCGCGTCAACAGGGCCAGAGCCGGTAGCGGTAGCGTGTTTTTCTTCGCCGCGAATACTGAACACGATATTGGCACGAGGCTCTTCGCCGGTTTCGGTGCTGATTTTTTGGGAGATGAATTTGTAGCTTTCAGCATTCATGCTGCCCATTTCGTCGGACACCAGCGCGTGCAGGTCTTCATCGAAGATTTCGCGTTTTTTGTCGGCGAGTTCTTTGAAGCGGGCAAACGCGGCGTTCAGCGCCTCTTCGCTTTCCAACTCGATGCCCAAATCCGCCAGTTTGCTGCGGAACGCGCTGCGGCCGGACAATTTGCCCAAGGTCAGGCGGTTGGTTGACCAGCCGACCGATTCGGCAGTCATGATTTCATAGGTTTCGGGGTGTTTCAACACGCCGTCCTGATGGATGCCTGATTCGTGTGCAAAGGCGTTTGCGCCGACCACCGCCTTGTTGGGCTGAATCGGATAGCCGGTAATGGTGGACACCAGTTTGGATACCGGCACGATTTGCGTGGTGTCGATGCCGGTTTCCAAGCCGAATAAATCATGACGTACTTTCAACGCCATCACGATTTCTTCAAGGCTGGCATTACCTGCGCGTTCGCCCAAACCGTTGATGGTGCATTCCACTTGGCGCACGCCTGCCTGAACAGCGGCCAGCGAGTTGGCAACCGCCATACCCAAGTCGTTGTGGCAGTGGGTCGACCAGACTACTTTGTCGCCGTTGGGTACGCTTTTGATGATGTTGCTGATACGCTCGTACCACACGGAAGGGATGGAGTAGCCGACGGTATCGGGAATATTGATGGTGGTCGCGCCCGCTTCGATAACCGCCGTAAAGATTTTGGCGAGGAAGTCCAAATCCGAACGCACGGCGTCTTCGGCGGAAAATTCCACATCATCGGTGTATTCTTTGGCGATTTTCACTGCTTTGACCGCCGCATCGATGACCTGCTGCGGCTTCATTTTCAGTTTGTGCTCCATGTGGATGGGGCTGGTGGCGATGAAGGTATGGATGCGTTTTTTCGGAGCGGGGGAAACGGCTTCACCCGCTTTGCGCACATCGTTTTCAACGGCACGCGCCAACGAGCAGACTGTGGATTTGGTGATGATTTTGGCAATCGCATTGACCGACTCGAAATCGCCCGGGCTGGCGGCGGCAAAGCCCGCCTCAATCACATCCACACCCATTTTCTCCAACTGGCGGGCAATGCGGATTTTCTCCTCTTTGGTCATGGATGCACCGGGCGACTGCTCGCCGTCGCGCATGGTGGTATCGAAAATGATAACGCGGTTGGTTTGTGTCATTTCTGTTCTCTCCAGAGATTCGTTTTTTTGTAAAAAAGCATTCAAATCAAGCGGTCTGCCTTGCACTTCCGCCAAAGCGGTCAGTTTTTGCAACTGAGCCAAAGGCAGGGAACCGCGTGTACGCCATTTATAGATAGCCGCCGTCGTTGCAGCATTTTCCGGGTCGTGCTGTTTCAGGGCTTCGGCCAGCGCGTTTACGCCACCAAAATAGGCAACCAAACGGTCAATGTCTAATTGCATGATGTTCCTTGTCCAAATCTGATTAAGATTATTGTGTTCTAGTTTTGCATTATACTCATTTTAGACAAAACGACAATCTATTTTTATCAAAATATTAGTATAATTTTTAAAATCTGAGAAAATTTTATACATTTTGTCTAATTCAGACTATTAAAAGCTCCTCTCAAACCGAACACATCCTAAATATAGTAAACTAATCCCCTATTTCTCCGATTTGAAACACATTATGCCCCACACCATCCCTACCGACCGTTCCGACATCGAATGGCGCAACGAAAGCACACAAAAGCCGCCTAAGCAGGCGGTTTACATCCAAGAAGCAGCCACAGCAGAAATTTTAAAAAATGCCCACGCGCAAACTGCAACTGTTTGGACTGGCGATTTTCATAATGCCAAGCAAGTCTTAGCCGCAATGAAAAAGCGTATCCGCAGGCCGTCTGAAAAAAAGAAAGGCGCACCTGCCGATATTCAGACGGCCTTCCACGCCCACCGTATGAAACAAGCTCAGCAAAGTCGTTTGCTCAATATGCTTGCCGTTGAAATTCAACCGAATTTTCAACTGGGCAATGCACGCGCACCCAACATCTACTCTGCCCTGTGCGATGTTTACGACACACCAAACGACAAGCCGTTTCTTTTGCCGCTGAATCAATTACTGGGCTTTATCGGTGCACACGAATGGCACAAAAAAGGCATAGATATCCCTCAACTAGACGGAAAAATCCATGTTCCTTTCGGCGTATTCTCTCCACTGCGCGGCGAGTATTTGGATTTAATCACACAAGCCCCACTCGCTCCCAATATTCAGACGGCCTTTGACATCGGCACCGGTTCAGGCGTTATTGCCGCAATTTTGGCCAAACGAGGCATACCCGACATCATTGCCACAGACACCAACCCCAAAGCAATTGCCTGCGCCATAGCAAACCTCGAACGCCTAGGCTTGGATAAAGCCGTCAATATCCAATTGATTGATTTATTTCCCAAAAGTTGCGCCGACCTTATCGTCTGCAATCCGCCTTGGCTGCCGGCAAAACCGACCTCCGCTATTGAGACTGCCCTTTACGACCCCAATCATGCCATGCTGACTGCGTTCCTCAACGGCATACGCAAGCACTTAAATCCAAACGGCGAAGCTTGGCTGATTATTTCCGACTTGGCAGAACACTTGCATTTGCGCGATAAAGACTTTCTAAACCAATGCTTTCAGACGGCCTCACTCGATGTAGTCGATATTTTGAAAACTAAACCGCAACACAAAAAAGCAATAGATGAATCCGACCCTTTGGCATTTGCTAGAAACAAGGAAACTACTTATCTATACCGTTTGAAAGCAATATAAAATCAAGGCCGTCTGAACATTCAGACGGCCTGTAAGCATTTTCATAAAAGAAAACGGCATATCCGTAAAGATATGCCGTCGATGGGAGCAGGGACTGCTATATTTGGCAGTGGTTTGTGTTTTAGTCCTCTTGCGCCGCTGTTTGCAGGTAGTTTGGCAAACCAACTTTACCAATCAATTCCTGCTGAGTTTCAAGCCAGTCGATGTGTTCTTCGTTGATGTCTTTTTGTTTTTCCAACAAATCACGGCTGACGTAGTCTTGTTGCTCTTCTGCAAGAGCGATGGCTGCAACCAGAGCATCATGTTTTTCATACTCTTTTTTCAGATCGCAGGCAATGATTTCTTCGGTAGATTCACCGATCAACAGTTTACCCAATTCTTGCAGATTAGGCAGGCCTTCCAAGAACAAAATACGCTCGATCAAATCGTCTGCGGATTTCATTTCGCGGATGGATTGTTTGAAGAAGTGTTCGCCCAATTCTTCAAAACCCCAGTTTTTCAAAATGCGGGCATGCAGGAAGTATTGGTTAATGGTAATCAGCAACAAACCTAAGTTTTTGTTCAGCTCGCGAATAACTAAGCGATCGCCTTTCATATTCAGCTCCTTATATGTTATAGGCTAGATTACAGTTGGCTTTGGTAGTAGTTGCCTTCGCCGACCAATTCGATCAGACGCAGTTGTTGTTCCAACCAGTGAGCGTGATCTTCTTCAGTGTCTTTCAGTTGGGCAACCATCAAATCGCGGGTAACGTAGTCTTGAGCTTCTTCGCACAATTTGATGCCTTTTTTCAACGCATCGCGTACTTCGTATTCAGTATTCAAGTCTGCTTTCAGACAAGAGACTACGTCAGTACCGATGTTCAGTTCGGCACGGGTCATTTTAGGCGTACCGCCCAACATCAGGATACGACGGATGAAGTCTTCGGCGTGAGTGGTTTCTTCTTCCATCTCGTGGTTCAAACGTTCGAACAGTTTGGTGTAACCCCATTCAGAGTACAGGCGAGAGTGGATAAAATATTGGTCGCGAGCAGCCAACTCACCAGACAATAATTCGTTCATGTAATCAATAACTGCTTGGTTGCCTTGCATAATTCTTTCTCTTTCTTTTAAAAGTTGATAATCACGAAATGAAGATTCGTGTGTTGTTATGGAATGAGGTAATTGTATGCATAAGTAGCACTTTTGACAAATTTTCTATTTAAAATACAAACAATTATCAAAAAATTTAACCCGCTTAAAAGGCCGTCTGAAAAATTAATCCCCTGTTTTTAATAACAATTTTTTGACATTAGTATTAAGAATCCATTGCATTATTCAAAAACATTTACATTCATTAACCATAAATAAAAGCAAATAATCCAACAAAATCAATCAAATTTAATTATGAATTATTCTCAACTACTGTTGCCTCATTTTTTTGACTCTTCTATTCGGCCAACACTTAGGAATCATGCTATAATTACCAGTTATCTTTTTTTTAAGCACCTAGCTGAAACACATAAATCATCATGAAACAAATCCGCAATATTGCCATCATCGCCCACGTCGACCATGGCAAAACCACATTAGTTGACCAATTGCTGCGCCAGTCCGGTACATTCCGTTCCAACCAACAAGTCGAAGAACGCGTCATGGACAGCAACGATCTTGAAAAAGAGCGCGGCATTACCATTCTCGCTAAAAATACCGCCATCGAATACGAAGGCTACCATATCAACATCGTAGATACCCCGGGACACGCCGATTTTGGTGGCGAAGTGGAACGTGTATTGGGCATGGTCGACTGTGTCGTACTGTTGGTTGACGCACAAGAAGGCCCTATGCCGCAAACCCGTTTCGTGACCAAAAAAGCCTTGGCTTTGGGTCTGAAACCTATCGTTGTTATCAACAAAATCGACAAACCGTCTGCCCGTCCAAGCTGGGTTATCGACCAAACATTCGAATTGTTCGACAACTTGGGCGCAACCGACGAACAATTGGACTTCCCTATCGTCTATGCTTCCGGCCTGTCCGGCTTTGCCAAACTGGATGAAAACGACGAGAGCAGCGATATGCGTCCTCTGTTCGACACCATCTTAAAACACACACCCGCACCGAGCGGCAGCGCGGACGAAACGCTGCAACTCCAAATTTCCCAGCTGGACTACGACAACTACACCGGCCGTCTCGGTATCGGCCGCATCCTGAACGGCCGCATCAAACCCGGCCAAGTTGTTGCCGTTATGAACCATGAAGAACAGGTTGCCCAAGGCCGTATCAACCAACTGTTGGGTTTCCAAGGCTTGGAACGCGTACCTTTGGAAGAGGCTGAAGCCGGCGATATCGTGATTATTTCCGGTATCGAAGACATCGGTATCGGCGTAACCATTACTGACAAAGACAATCCTAAAGGCTTGCCTATGTTGAGCGTGGACGAGCCGACCCTGACCATGGACTTTATGGTCAACACTTCTCCTTTGGCCGGCACTGAAGGCAAATTCGTGACTTCCCGCCAAATCCGCGACCGCCTGCAAAAAGAATTGCTGACCAACGTTGCCCTGCGTGTTGAAGATACTGCCGATGCCGATGTATTCCGCGTTTCCGGCCGTGGCGAATTGCATCTGACCATTTTGCTGGAAAATATGCGCCGCGAAGGCTTTGAACTGGCAGTCGGCAAACCGCGCGTGGTATTCCGTGAAATCAATGGCCAAAAATGCGAGCCTTACGAAAATCTGACCGTGGACGTACCGGATGACAACCAAGGTGCCGTTATGGAAGAGCTTGGCCGTCGCCGTGGCGAATTGACCAATATGGAAAGCGACGGCAATGGCCGTACCCGTCTGGAGTACCACATTCCTGCCCGCGGCCTGATCGGTTTCCAAGGCGAATTCCTGACTTTGACCCGCGGTACTGGCTTGATGAGCCACGTTTTTGACGACTACGCACCGGTTAAACCTGATATGCCCGGCCGTCACAACGGCGTACTGGTTTCTCAAGAGCAAGGTGAAGCCGTTGCTTACGCCCTGTGGAACTTGGAAGACCGCGGCCGTATGTTCGTTTCTCCAAACGACAAAGTCTACGAAGGTATGATTATCGGTATTCACAGTCGCGACAACGACTTGGTGGTAAACCCTCTGAAAGGTAAAAAACTGACCAACGTCCGTGCCAGCGGTACAGATGAAGCCGTGCGCCTAACTACGCCTATCAAATTGACTTTGGAAGGTGCGGTTGAGTTCATCGACGATGACGAACTGGTTGAAATTACGCCACAATCCATCCGCCTGCGTAAACGCTACCTGAGCGAATTGGAACGTCGCCGTCATTTCAAAAAACTGGACTAATCCTGTTTGATTGACATGCTTTAAAATCAAGGCCGTCTGAAAAGTGTTTTGGAAATCCTAGATTTCACTTTTACACTTTCAGACGGCCTTTTATCATCTATTTAAATAAAGTAAATCGACATTTCTTCCGCCTGCACCGCCGCTTCATCGGGTCGGTCATTTTTACGATATTGCCCCGGCGATATCCCATATTGCTTTTTAAATGCCTTGCCAAAATACGTTTCCGATTGAAAACCGACCGAAAGCGCAACCGATAAAACCGAATCCGCCGTCTGTTTCAACAATAATGCCCCCTGCTGCAAGCGGATGCTGTTAACAAAGGCATGCGGGCTTGTTCCCGTCTGCTGTTTAAATACTCGCATCAACTGGGCACGGGACAAATTGGCCATCGCAGTCATTTTCTCAATATTCCATTCTTCTTCCGGTTTTTCGACGACTGCCTGAAGCAAATTCCGCAAACGTTTATCCTGCCAACCATTCAGCAAACCGCTTAATTGCGCTTCCTCATTTTTCTCCAAACAGGCACGAAGCAGAAATACCAGCAGTACCGAAGCCAATGCATTCACAACCGCTACCGAGCCGGATAAAGCCTGACTGCTCTCATATTGCAATAAGGTCACCAAATACTGCAAAGACGGATGGTTGATGTTCAATAAAACGGTATCAGGCAGTCCCGTCATCATATCCGCCTGCGCTTCATATTCAAACCGTGCGCAAAAAAGATGCAAAGCCGCCTCCCCACCGGCATGACTTTGCTTGACTTTAAATGCACCATTCTCAGCCGTCAGCACGCGAACACCGAAATTTTCACAACTGCTGTCGCTGCTCAAAGTGTGCCCTACGCTGCGCGGGAAAAAAATGATATCCCCCGCACTCAGCAGCCTTGCCTCTTGCTCTCCATCAATTCGGATATAACCCGAACCGGCAGTTACGATATGCACCAAACCATGCGCACGCTTTGGTTCATGCCGCACATACCACTCCCCCTGAAACAGACATTGAACATCCACGCTGCCTTTTACCTGCGCCAATTCGACCAGCCTATCCAAAATATCCATAGTGTTTTTTTACCAATAAATGAGATGTTTTGACGATTAAAATCTTCCAATTATTGCAATAATACACACATCAAACACAAACAGATAGGATTTTTTATCTTATCCACTCACATTAAGAAAGGACATATCATGTTTAAAGACTGGCCTGAACATACCGCCTTGGTAAAAAAATCATTCGGCGAATTGGGTAAAAACCATCCTAAAATGCTGCAAGCCTACGGCGCACTGGATCAAGCAGCCGCAGCCGAAGCACTGGATGCCAAAACACGCGAACTGATCGCCATTGCCGTTGCCATTACCACACGTTGCGAAAGCTGCATCAGCGTGCATGCCGCCGCCGCAGCCAAAGCAGGTGCAACCGAAAGCGAAATCGCCGGCGCATTGGCCACTGCTATCGCTCTGAATGCAGGTGCCGCTTATACCTACGCTTTGCGCGCTTTGGAAGCAGTAGAAACCCAACGCTAATCGGTTTGTAAAATCAGGCCGTCTGAAAGCCAACTCCCCTTTCAGACGGCCTGATGAAATGCTAAACTGATAAAGTCATCATATTTGTTTTCTGTCTAATAGGAGATTGAACCATGAAGAAACTGCTGACTGCCGTACTTTTTGCCGCCGCTATTGCCACTCCTTTGGCCGCTTCCGCAGCCTCTATGCCTAAGGTTGAAAAAAGCGTGGCACAGCCTGCAAAAGCAAAAGGCGTTTGGATTGATGTCCGCTCTGCCGAAGAATTTAAAGAAGGCCATTTGCAAGGTGCGCTCAATATTCCGCATGACCAAATCGTTGACCGCATCAAATCCGTCAGCCCGGATAAAAACGCACCGGTAAACCTCTACTGCCGCAGCGGCCGCCGTGCAGAAGCCGCGCTGACTGAGCTGAAAAAAGCCGGCTACACCAACGTAACCAACCATGGCGGTTATGAAGACTTGGTGAAAAAAGGTTTGAAATAAATCTAGTTAATTTTAAAAAGGCCGTCTGAAACTTTTCAGACGGCCTTTATTGCATTACAGACAGCAACTTCCAAATCTCAAACGTTTGCTGAGACCGGTTTCGTGAATTAATTGTTTGATAACCAAAATATTGGTGTTATCGGCCAACGCGCGAATGCTGTGCGCTTCCATTGGCTCAAGACGGATAACTTGCAAGCCTTCGGTTTGCAAAACTTCATCCACCGTTTTGATTTCGGCTTTTCCGTTTAAAACCAAAAGCAAAATAATCGCATCCGCCTCATAGGCCGGAATTTCATTATTCTTCTGCAGTGAAAGCTGAACAATCTCCTGATTACCGTCTGAAGCAATCACGCCGCCCAATAAAGCTTTGGGGTCTAACTCATAATGTTTCATTATCATCCTTTCCGCCCAAACGTTGCCGATTCGTGGACAATCGCTCAAGCAAACCAGTACAATACCGTCCATCTTACCGATAGACACAATATTGTCACATGAACATATTAATCTCAAACGACGATGGTTATCTTGCGCCCGGTTTGGCTATTTTGGCAAGAGTGTGCGCAGAATTTGCCAATGTTAGAGTGGTTGCGCCCGAACGCGATCGCAGCGGCGTCAGCAATTCCCTGACTTTAGACCGTCCTTTACAACTGAAACAGGCGGAAAACGGGTTTTACTATGTGAATGGCACCCCTACCGACTGCATTCACGTCGGCCAGCACGCCCTTGCCGACTTCAAACCCGACTTAGTCTTGTCCGGCATTAACAACGGCGCAAACATGGGCGACGATACACTTTATTCCGGTACGGTTGCCGCCGTGACGGAAGCCTACCTGATGGGCATTCCCGCTATTGCTTTCTCGCTCGCAGATTCCAGCGGCCGTTATTGGGAAACAGCGGAAAAAGCTGCTTGGATACTGCTTTCCTACTTTCTCAAACGCCCTATTTCCGAACCCATCTTATGGAACATCAATATCCCTGCCGTCGCACCTGAGGATATCCAAGGCATAAAAATTACACGGCTCGGCCGCCGTCATCATGAACAAAGCATTGTTCCCATGTATAATCCACGTGGCGAACAAATTTATTGGATTGGGCCGGTCGGTGATGTTTCCGACAGCGAAGAAGGTACCGACTTTGGCGAATGCGCGTCCGGCTTCATCACGATTACCCCCCTGCAAGTCGACTTGACTGCCTACGGACAAATGGAGCAAACTGCTTCCTTTTGGTCAGAAATCCCTGCGCCTTAACAGTCCCTAACAGCCGAACACTTGAGAAACAAGCATATTTTTATTATGATATGCCCCGATGAGAACAATTACCCGAATACGAAAGTCATTAACATGTTGAAAAAAAGTGTATCTTATGCCGGATCGGCAGCTTTGGTTTTATTACTTGCAGCCTGTGCCAGCCAACAACCGGCTCCTGTAGTCGTCGGCACACAAAGCGGTGGTTCAACAACAAGCTCTACCGCTGACAATCCTTACGGTGCAGCGCCTTACAATACCAACACCAGCCCAGCGGCAGATGCTCCATACACTCCGCCGGCAAGTACACCTGCTCCAACATACAACAGCGGCAGCACCGGCACTTACACGCCTTCTTATGCGCCTGTTGATATTAATGCAGCGACACATACCGTTGTTCGTGGCGATACCGTTTACAACATCTCCAAACGCTACAACATTACCCAAGACAATCTGCGCGCATGGAATAACTTGGCCGACAACACCATCAGCATTGGTCAAACCCTGCGCGTAAAACCTGAAGGCTACGTTGTACCTGCAGCTTCTGCAAGCAAACTTTCTACGCCAACAACGACAACCACTGCTCCGGCCCCAAGCACTCCTGCCAATACACCAACCGTATCTACCGGCAGCAGCCGCAACGTAAGCGGCATCACATGGCAGCGTCCGACTACCGGTAACGTTATTGCCAACTTCGGCGGCAGCAACAAAGGTGTGGATATTGCCGGTACGCAAGGTCAGCCAGTTGTTGCAGCGGCAGACGGTAAAGTCGTTTACGCAGGCTCAGGCTTGCGCGGTTACGGTAACTTGGTCATCATCCAACACAACTCCTCATTCTTGAGCGCATACGGCCACAACCAACGCCTGCTGGTTAATGAAAACCAAACCGTTAAACGCGGTCAAACCATTGCGCACATGGGTAATACCGATGCATCTCGTACCCAATTGCACTTTGAAATCCGTCAAAACGGCAAACCGGTCAATCCGGCAAGTTATGTTGCCTTCTAAGCTGATTCAAGCAACCTAATTTCACTTCAATCCCTGCCTAAATGTCATTTAGGTAGGGATTGTTTGTACCGGTTCCCCATGAAATTTCATCTTCCCTTTCTTTATATCCTGCTATTGGGTGGGTGCGCCGCGTTTTTGCCTTCATTGGACGAGCGCACCCAAAGCAGTTATCTTGACATACCTGCAACGCCGCGACTGGACAGTGCCTTAGGTATTCCTTCTACCCCCTCCAAGGCCGATATTTCCCATATCTATCTGCTGAACGATGCCCATGAAGCCTTTGTCGCCCGAGCAGCCTTAATTGAAGCTGCAGACCATACCCTCGATTTGCAGTACTATATCTGGCACAACGACATCTCCGGCAAGCTTCTCTTCAACCTGATTCATCGCGCAGCCGAACGCGGCGTCCGTGTGCGTTTATTACTGGACGACAACAACACCAATGGCATGGATGATCTCCTTCTGGCACTCGACAATCATCCCAATATCGAAGTCCGTCTGTTTAATCCCTTTATTTTCAGAAAATGGCGTGCACTCGGCTACGTTGCCGACTTCCCGCGACTTAACCGCCGAATGCACAACAAATCCTTTACCGCCGACAACCGTGCCACCATTTTGGGCGGACGCAATATCGGCGACGAATATTTTAAGGTTAACGACGATACCATCTTTGCCGACCTCGATATCCTTGCCACAGGCCGTGTCGTAACAGAAGTTTCCCAAGACTTTGACCGCTATTGGGCAAGCCACTCCGCCTATAACGCGACCAGCATCATCAAACGGGGAAACCTGCAAAAAGGATTGGCAGAGCTTGATTACACCGACCAAGATAAAAATCAAACGCTCATCCGCTACCGTCAAAGCATCGAACACTCCAACCTCTATCAAAAAATGCAGAGCAACCTTATGGAGTGGCAAAGTGTCAGCACACGCCTGATCAGCGATGACCCGGCCAAAGGTTTAGACCGCGACCGGCACAAACCGCCTATTTCCGAACGCCTGCAAGACGCCCTCAAGCAACCAGAAAAAAGCGTTTACCTTGTCTCCCCTTATTTTGTACCCACAAAATCAGGCGTTAAAGCCATAGAAAAGCTGATTCACAACGGCGTGGACGTTACCGTCCTGACCAACTCCCTCCAAGCAACCGACGTTGCCGCCGTCCATTCAGGCTACGTCAAATACCGTAAGCCCTTGCTTAAAGCCGGGGTCAAACTTTACGAGCTCCAGCCCAACCATGCCGTTCCAACTACGAAAGACCGCGGCTTGACCGGTAGCTCCGCCACCAGCTTGCACGCCAAAACATTCATCGTGGATGAAAAACGTATTTTCATTGGCTCATTCAACCTCGACCCACGTTCTGCACGGCTCAATACCGAAATGGGTGTCGTCATCGAAAGTCCCCAAATCGCAGGCCAAATGCAGCGCACCCTCGTTACGACCACCCCAAACTACGCCTATCAGGTAACGCTTGGCAATTACAATAAACTATACTGGTATGACCCAAGCGAAAAACGAACTTACGCACAAGAACCAGAAGCCAAATTCTGGAAACGGATGACTTCAAAAATCCTGTCCATCCTGCCCATAGAAGGATTATTATAGAGGCCGTCTGAAAACAGAAATTATGCGGCCGGAGGAATTCACCATGTCTCGACTCATCTGCAAAACCCTATTTGTTTGTACCACCAGCCTATTGTTGGCCTCCTGCGGCACTACCGGCAAACACAAATCCCACAAGCCGCAAACAACCGTCAGAAAAGTCCAACCTGTCCGCATTTCCCATATCGACCACACCCAAGGTTCGCAGGAATTAATGCTTCACAGCATGGGTCTGATCGGCACGCCCTACAAATGGGGCGGCAGCACCACAGCCACAGGCTTTGACTGCAGCGGCATGATACAATTCGTCTATAAAAACGCCCTCAACGTCAATCTGCCACGCACCGCGCGCGATATGGCCGCAGCCAGCCGTAAAATTTCCGATGACAAATTAAAAGCCGGCGATCTGGTCTTTTTCAATACCGGCGGCGCACACAAGTATTCCCATGTCGGCCTCTACATCGGCAACGGCGAATTCATCCACGCCCCCAGCAGCGGCAAAACCATCAAAACCGAAAAACTTTCCACTCCGTTCTACGCAAAAAACTATTTGGGCGCACATACTTTTTTTACTGAATAAATCAAGGCCGTCTGAAAGGTATCGCAATATCATCATTAAAGGCCTGTCAATCTTGCAGCAATGTTATT
>NZ_KV833383.1:0-2139 GCF_001837635.1 Neisseria sp. HMSC070H10 | reverse complement strand
TGCGGTAGCGGCATAAGGTGCTGTAATCGGGGATACTCAACTCGTCAAAACGGCAAAACAGGTTAAAATCGATGCGGGTGATAAGGCTGTGTTCGAGTTCGGGATCGGAGAGGCTGTGCCATTGTCCGAGCAGGACGGCTTTGAACATGGACAACAGGGGATAGGCGGGACGGCCGCGGTGGTCTCGAAGGTAACGGGTTCTTTGACGATTCAGGTATTGCTCGATCGGCTGCCAATCAATTACTTGATCCAACTTCAATAGTGGAAAACGGTCGATGTGTTTGGCAATCATGGCTTGGGCGGTTTGCAGGAAGAAGGTGGTCATGGAAAATCCCCTAAATGTCTTGATGGAAATTTAGGGGATTTTAGGGAATTTTGCAAAGGTCTCAGATTATCTGAAAATAAGATTCAAGGTTTTCAGACGACCTTTTAGCGGGTAAATTGCTCTCTAGATTGTTGTTACCGTAAAAGGTCGTCTGAAAATCCTACCCACTCAAAAAAAAACCGCCCTTTCAGGCGGTTTGTTTTCAGCTTAAACAGACGGTTATTGTTTTTTACCGCCGAATACACCGAAGGCATTGTTACTTTTATCTTCTTTGTCATGATAACTGTATCGCCCGGCCATTTCGGCAGCTTTGTCACCGTAGAATCCGCCGGTTACAGAGCCTTGTGCATCTGAAGTCCATTTACCGTTAAAGCTGCTGCCTGTAATATCTGCAGTAAAGGCTCGTTCATTCATGAACCATCTGTCACCACTATTGATTTTACCTGCGATAGTCTTGGTATCGAAGTTGACATCTGCGGTAAACGAACCGGTAGTACGGTAGCCTCCTGTATCACCCACCCAGTTTTCCTTATTATCCAAGTTGCGGGCACGGAAATTCAACACATCGCCGGCATACTTGGCTGTCCCTGACGGTAGAGAGGCACTCATTACCCCCTGAACAAACAAGGAGTAGGCATTATCGGCAAGTTTTGCCGCACCGAAGACAACATTGCTCAAATTGCCTGAAGCAACAAACGATTTGTAGTCCGAACCCAATTCAGTTCGATAGAGCTTGTTGGTAACAGGTGACAAAGCGATTGTCGTACCGTTGATAACGACTTTGGTCAAATCGGCGATATTCGATAAGAAGTATTGCTCGCCTGTTTCACCTTTTTTCAATTCGGCCGCAGCGGCATCACCTTTAGGTTTGGTTACGGGCGTATCGGGTTTGGCAACCGGCGCATCAGGCTGTCCGCCTGCTTGAGCTACCGCATCTTGGCGTTTTGCACCAAACACACCGCGCGCCACTACGTCTTCATCACGTTGGTTTTTGCCTGCCGCACTATATGTACCGGCAAGTTGGTCTGCCTTCGCGCCAAAGAATCCGCCTTGCATCGTACCTTGCTTGTTGGAGAAGGTGTTACCGTGCAAATCGCCATTGAAAGACAGATTTTCCGCCATATCGCGCGCATTGGATTTGACGACACCTGCAATCCTGTTGCCACCACTACCACCGCCAACCGTTTGATCGGAATAGCGGTTGATGCTGACATTGATGGTTTTTTGGTCGAAATTGACTTTTGCGGTAACATCGGTTGCTTTAGCGGCAGGATACAGATTGGCCAGCTTGGCTTGCGAACCGGTTTCAAAAATTTCTTGCAGACCTCTTGTATTGATCGGCAGTCCGTTTTGGAAATGCAGGCCGATGCCTTTATAGGTTGCATCCCCTCTTTGGGCTGCAACGGTATCACTGCCTGACGGCGTGCCTTGGACAAACAACGCCTGTTTCACATCACGCAGATCGCTGACATCGGCAACACCGCCGTAACGAACGTCAGGCAACAGGTCGCCGCTGTGTACCGCATATTGTGCTGCATCGGCTTTACCGCCGTTCATACTTTTTTCGCCCAACGTAAACTCACCCGCTTTAACGTCTTTGGTATTAATGGCGACACCATCAAGTACGACGCTGTTTTTATCCGAGGCAGTCGGAGCTTCGGTTTTGGCATATTCCAAATCGCCGGTTTCACGTTTTTTCGCTACCAAGACACCGCCATCCAAAGCCTTGCCCATTACTTTGCCTTCGCCGCCAAAACCTTGACCTGAATTGGCCTCATTGGCTTTCTTAGCGTCTTCAGCTTTCTTGGCTTCTT
>NZ_KV833382.1:0-225 GCF_001837635.1 Neisseria sp. HMSC070H10 | reverse complement strand
TTTACCGAAACCGCCTTCCAAGCCCAAGAAAGATTCACGGTTAGCGAAACCAGAGTCACCACCGGCGATAGAAGTTTTTTGTTCAACTTGCCAGATAGCATTCAGGTTGCTACCCAAGTGTTCGTGGCCTTTGAAACCGATGCGAGAGCCGAAGTCAGCAATCTCAGTAGCAGTTTTAGAAGAAGTCTTACCCTCTTTTACTTTAGAAATTT
Source organism: Neisseria sp. HMSC070H10 (assembly GCF_001837635.1). Classification (NCBI taxonomy): domain Bacteria; kingdom Pseudomonadati; phylum Pseudomonadota; class Betaproteobacteria; order Neisseriales; family Neisseriaceae; genus Neisseria; species Neisseria sp. HMSC070H10. The sequence goes on along the minus strand of NZ_KV833382.1, from coordinate 13 downwards.
CTACGCCAGCTTT
>NZ_KV833381.1:328-12489 GCF_001837635.1 Neisseria sp. HMSC070H10 | reverse complement strand
CATTGGATACCGACAATGGAACTTTAGGCACGACGGTCTTGCAAGCGTTGACAAACAGCAGGACTTTCGTTTATGACAGTCCAGAAGACCAAGATTTTTTTGATACCGAAAAATTTCGGCAACGCTATGAGGATTGGGTTGCCAATCTATGCGGGAACTTGGGCTATAAAACCAGACGCGCCCTATTTAAAAACATGATGAGCGGGGATATTTGGCTGCACAACGGCTGCCTGAAAATCAGCCCGAGCCACCATGTCAAGCTGGAAGCGTGGGATGCCATTGATGCAGACAATGTAATTTTATCATTGGATAACAGTCCTGAAGAAATCGGAGCAGGTTTAAAGTTGGCATTGAGCCGCTGCCGATAATATTTGGCAAAAGGTCGTCTGAAAGCTGGAAACTTTTTTCAGACGATCTTTTTTATCACACTCAAGGCCAGCGTGCGTACCGCACACACCTTACCTGCATAGGTTTAATGCGGGCTACGGCTTGCTTGGAAGGATACGTGAATTAAAATTTAAAAAAGTTGACTTTCCCGTTCCTAATACTAATTGGAAAAATTCTATTGATGTCTTGAATGAATCAGGTAATGTTAATAGACCTCGTTATAGGAGTAAATAAAAATGGCAATTTGGAATTATCGGTACTACCTTATCCCATCAGCTGCTATCAGAAATAAATTTAATGCAAATAAAGATATCATACTTGATGAGTATCGATCTAATGGTTTTCAGAATTTTAATGAGAATAAAAGTTTTGAAAATTACTTTATCGATAATGATTTTATATTATTATCAATAATAAATGAAGCAAAAAAAAAAGCTTAAATCGAAAGAGTCTTGGGATAAAGATGCAATCATGTTTTGTGATAATTTTGGTAATAGTCTTACCGTTTGGCCAGATGATATAGAGTGTGAACTTGATTTAAGATTTGATTATACTAAATTTATTCAGAAAACCATTGACTGGGCAATAAAATATAATTGTCTACTTGTAATCGAAAAAACAGGAAATGTAGTTTCCCCTAATATAAATAATCTAATTTATGAAATAAAAGCATATTTGGAAAGCAAGCCGTGGCCCATATGAAACCTAAACTCAACAAGTAGGATGTGTGCGGAACGCACGCATGCGGTTCTCACGGTTTGAGCCAAGAGGCCGTCTGCAAACAGAAAAACCGTTTCAGACGGCCTTTATTTAATGTGCCGATCTTGCGCGGGCTATAAAGCGCAGTTGTCCAAAAAGGTATATTAATAGGCAAATACAAAAAGGAGGCGAAGTCAATTTTACTACCTTCAAACATTTTCAATTTGGAGTATTGCCATGATAATTAATTATCAAGAAGCAAAGAAAATCGCAGTATCTTTTTTAAGTCAAATAGAGCAAGAAATGGGAATTTCATTGTTAATAGTTGAATCTCATGTATGAGAAAATGATGATAGGTGGTTTTCCCATATCATTCAAAAGAATATTTAGAAACATTTGCAAAGGTCTCTATCAGCCTCAACAATCACTATTAAAATGTGCTCCGATGTTCTCTCTCCGCCTGTATGCGGCTTGGGCAAGGGCGAGGCTGCATTCGAGTAGGTTGCGGTTTTCGTATTCGGACGCGGTGTATGGCTCGGCTTGGTTTTGCTTCCAAAACTGCAGTTGGGCGATGGCGCGGCGCAGGTCGGTATCGTTGCGTATGATGCCCAGATGGCGTTGGTTGAAAGCTTGCAGGGTGGGTCGGCTGAATACGTTTTGGAGGCCGTCTGAAAAGATGTCTGTTTCGGCGGAGGGGCTTTCAGACGGCCTTTGGAATGGTTCGGTTTGGAACGCTTGTCTGTCCGCGATGGTTTGGGCGGCAAGTCTGGCGGTAACGACACATTCGAGCAGGGAGTTGCTGGCAAGGCGGTTGGCTCCGTGCAGTCCGGTACAGGCGGTTTCGCCTAAGGCGTAGAGCTGCGGCAGGGAGGTTCTGCCGCTGGGGTCGGTTTGAATACCGCCGCAGGTGTAGTGCTGCACGGGGCGGGCGGGGATGGCTTGGCGCGTAATGTCCAAACCGCATTGGGACAGGCAGTGCCGATGGATGGACGGGAAATGCTGACGGACGAACTCTGCAGGTTGATGGCTGATGTCGAGTGAGACGAAGTCTTGCGTTTGCTTGGTGATTTCGGCGGCGATGGCGCGGGCAACAATGTCGCGCGGTGCAAGTTCGGCGCGGCGGTCGTAATGCGGCATAAATCGTTCGCCCGCTTGGTTGGTCAGGATGCCGCCTTCGCCGCGCACGGCTTCGGAAATCAGGAAGGTGCGGCCGTTTTCAGACGACCTTGCCAAGCCTGTGGGGTGGAATTGGATAAATTCGAGGTTTTCGACTGCGCAGCCTGCGCGTATCGCCATGGCGATGGCGTCGCCCGTGCATTCGAGCGGCGTAGTGGTGGCGGCGTAAATTTGCCCGAGGCCGCCGCCTGCGAGTACGGTATGGCGGGCGCGGATGCAGTAGGTTTCTTGCGTTTGGCGGTCGAGGATGGTCAGTCCGCACGCCGCGTCTGATTCGGTTTGGATGTCCAACGCCATCTGCTGCTCGTAAACGCGGATGTTCGGGCGGCGACGTATTTGGGCAATCAGGCTCTGCATGACGGCTTCGCCCGTGTAGTCGGCGACGTGGGCGATTCGGCGGCAGGTATGCCCGCCTTCGCGCGTCAGGTGCAGACCGTCAGGATTCCGATCGAACGCCACGCCCTGCGCCAGCAGCCATTCGATTGCCGGTTTGCCCTGCGACAGGATGGTGCGGACGGCGGCTTCGTCGCACAAACCCGCGCCCGCCTCCAAGGTATCGGCAACGTGTTTTTCGATGTCGTCCTCTCCCGACCACGCCGCCGCAATCCCGCCTTGCGCATGACGGCTGGCGGTGTCGTCCAGCCGGTTTTTGCACAAAATGACGATGCAGAACGATTCAGGCAGCGACAGGGCGAGCGTCAGTGCCGCCAGCCCGTTTCCGGCAATCAATACGTCGCAATCGGTTTGCATGGTGTTGTCCTTGTTTGAGAGGTCGTCTGAAACGGCAATATTGACGGCAAATCAGGCGGGGCCCATGCCGTTGAACACATCTTTTTTCTTCAGCCCTGCCGCGAAGTCGAGCATACGCTGCAAAGGCAGTTTGGCGGCTTCTCCCAGCTTTCTGTCCAACAGGATTTCGTTGTGCCCGCTCGTCAGGGCGTGTTTGATGCCGCCCAGCGAATTCATCGCCATCCACGGGCAGAACGCGCAGCTTTTGCAGCTTCCGCCGTTGCCCGCCGTCGGCGCGGCGATGAATTCTTTGTCGGGCGCCTGTTTTTGCATTTCGTGCAGGATGCCCAAATCGGTCGCCACGATGAATTTTTTTTCAGGACGCGATACGGCGGCTTTGAGCAGTTTGCTGGTCGAGCCGACCACATCGCCCAGCTCGATGACGCTTTGCGGCGATTCGGGATGAACCAGCACCACGGCGTCGGGATGTTCCGCTTTCAACGCCGCCAGCTCCTGCCCTTTGAATTCGTTATGGACGATGCATGAACCCTGCCACAACAGCATATCCGCGCCCGTTTCGCGGCGGATGTAGTCGCCGAGGTGGCGGTCGGGTCCCCAAATCAGGTTCTCACCGCGCGATTTCAGATACGACACGATTTCCAACGCCACCGAAGACGTTACCACCCAGTCGGCACGCGCTTTCACGGCGGCGGAAGTGTTGGCGTATACCACCACCGTACGGTCGGGGTGTTGGTCGCAAAAAGCTGAAAACGCTTCTTCCGGACAGCCCAAATCCAAAGAACATTCCGCTTCCAAATCAGGCATCAGCACTGTTTTTTCAGGGCAGAGGATTTTTGCGCTCTCACCCATGAAGCGTACGCCCGCCACCACCAGCGTACCGGCTTCGTGTTCCGCGCCGAAGCGCGCCATCTCTAAAGAATCGCCCACGCATCCACCCGTTTCCAAAGCCAAATCCTGAATCAGCGGATCGACATAATAATGCGCCACCAAGACCGCGTTTTTCTCCTTCAGCAAAGCCTTGATTTCGTCTTTCAGACGGCCTGCCGTCTCGCGGTCGGGCGTGTCGGCAACCTTTGCCCACGCCTGACGGATTTGGCAGGCGGAAGTCGGCGTTTGGATGAGTGGCATATCGTAATCGAACGAGCGGCGGGCGGCGGTTTGCATGATGTTTCCTTGTAGCTGGTTTTTCAGACGGCATAAAGGTTTGCCGTTTATATTTTGAAATAGTTTTTATATTATGCTCAATTTGAGTATAATAAGCAAGGTCGTCTGAAAACCGCTTTGGTTTACAATAAGGTTTTCTCTTGAATGAAAGCCACGCATGGATGCCTATCCTGAAACAGCAGCCAATACGCAAAGTATCGTCGAGCTGGTTCCTGTACTGATCGCCATTACAAACGGCAGCTTGAGAGTTTTGACAGTTGCCAAAGGAGAGCTATTACCCAATGGCCTGCTTGCACCGCTTCGCCACTCTCTACAAGCAGGAGTCAGGATGTGGGTTGCCAAACAGACATCACAGCCTATGGGCTATGTGGAACAGCTTTATACCTTTGTAGATACGCGCCGTCAAAACGAGCAAGGCCTACCTGTCTTGTACGTCAGCTATCTGGGGCTGGTGCGCGAGGCGGCCGACAACATCCTGCATCCTGACGCGAAATGGCAGGACTGCTACGGCTATTTTCCATGGGAAGATTTGCGCATCGACGGCGGGCAGCGCGCCGCCATCGTCAGCCACCTGCGCATTTGGGCAAACTCGGCGGATACGGAGGAAGTGCGCCAAAAACGGCTCAAGCGCATTCATTTGTGCTGGGGGGTAGAACCGGAAAACTGGTCGGAAGAATACGTTTTGCAACGCTATGAAATGCTGTATGAAAGCGGCCTGATAGCGGAAGCCGCCGAGCCGCAGGCAAACTTCGACTTCATGCTCACGGGGCAGCCTATGCGCCACGACCACCGCCGCGTGTTGGCGACTGCTCTGTCCCGCCTGCGCGCCAAAATCAAATACCGCCCCGTGATTTTCGAGCTGATGTCGCCCGAATTCACGCTGCTGCAACTGCAAAACAGCGTCGAAGCCATCAGCGGCAGATTGCTGCACAAGCAAAACTTCCGCCGCCAGATTCAGCAGCAAAACCTCATCGAGCCGTCGGATACCAGCGTATCGGGCAGCAAAGGCCGTCCCGCGCAGCTTTACCGCTTCCGCGACGACGTTCTGCCCGATCAGCTGATTTCTGATATCGGACTGCCGCTGGGTAGCCGCTAACTGATTTTCAGACGGCCTCAAATTAAATTTTGCCCCATCGGGCAATATCAATATTTTTCCAACAAAGGAACCTTCATGTCGTCTGAAAACAACCTTCTTCCTCTCCCCGATACCCTGTTGCGCCCCATGGTAGAACAAGCCTTAAGTGAAGATTTAGGCAGGCGAGGCGATGTTACGTCCGCAGCCGTTATCGCTCCCGACAAAACCGCCAAACTTTTCCTCGTCAGCCGCAAAGACGGCGTTATCGCCGGCATGGATTTGGCGCGTCTTGCCTTTCAGACGATGGATCCGTCCGTCCGTTTCCAAGCCGAAATCCAAGACGGGCAAGCCGTTTGCGCAGGTCAGACACTTGCCACCATCGCAGGAAACGCCCGCGCGCTGTTGGCCGCCGAACGCACCGCGCTCAACTATCTTACGCATTTGAGCGGCATCGCCACCGCTACCGCTCGCGCAGTAGCCGAAGTTGCCGGTTACAATGTGGACATCGTGTGCAGCCGCAAAACCATCCCCCTGTTGCGCGTCCTGCAAAAATACGCCGTCAGAGCAGGTGGCGGCGTAAACCACCGCATGGGTTTGGACGACGCCATCCTCATCAAAGACAACCACCTCGCCTATTGCGGCAGCATCGCCCAAGCCGTACGGCAGGCAAAGCAAGCAGTCGGACCGTTGACCTGCGTGGAAATTGAAGTGGACACGTTGGCACAACTGGACGAAGCCATCGTGGCGGGCGCAGAACGGATTTTGCTGGATAACATGGACGACGAAACTTTGAAAGAAGCGGCAAACCGCTGCCACACACAAACCGCCCACCCACACACCGTCTATTGCGAAGCATCGGGCGGCATCGGCTTCGACCGCCTGAAGCGCGTGGCACAAACCGGCGTGGACGGCATCGCTCTCGGCTATCTGACCCACAGCAGCCATTCGTTGGATATAGGTTTGGATTTCGTGGCTTAAATTTCGAGTTTGCTATAAAGTAAAGGCCGTCTGAAATATAGACCTTTTATTTTCAAGCAGCCTTTTTGATTCCAAAGCAGAAAATATAAAAATTATGCAGGTTAGCTTCAACTTTCATATAACATAAAAGAGTAGGGCATAACTAAGCCATCATGTAAAAAAGCCGTCTGAAGCCCAATGTTCAGACGGCTTTTTACTCTCAAAATGATTAATTGATCATCACCATTTTCCAGTTATCCCAATGCGGATTGTTCTACCTGGCGCAGGCAGATAGGAACGGCTCATTGGGTCGAGGTAGTAGCGGTTGGTCAGATTGCTGCCCACCAGTTCGGCAGTCAGGTTTTTGCCGATTTTATAGCGCAGGTAGGCATCCCATACCGCAACAGGCTGCCAGCGCATATAGTCGGGGTCTGCCTGTTTTCCATTACCTGCTTGGTCGTAATATACCTGAAAAATCGCCCTGCGGTATTATTCAGCTTAATAATCAAGTAAGTCTTTCGCGGCTTATCGTATGTAGGAAAACTGCTACAATAATAACCATCAATAAACCATCCCTTGAATCTATTCAGTCTACCTGAAACTCAAAAAGCAGCATGCACATGGTTTTACAGAAACCCTGTAAACGGCAAAGCTATCTCTTTAGAAAACGCATAAGGAAAACAACATGAATCTAGCCATCACTGGCTCCAGCGGCAACATCGGCGGTATGGTCGCCCGTCATCTGAACACACGCGGTCTGCCGCTTATTCTGCCGCTGCGCAATCCTGCCAAAGCGACCGATTTGCCGAACTGCGAGGCGCGACGTTTTGCCTATGGCGATTTGGAGCTTGCCAAGCAGGCATTAAACGGGGTGGACGTGCTGTTTATGGTGTCCGCCGCCGAAAGTCCGTTGCGCGAACAGGAGCATTTGACTTTGGTGCAGGCTGCTTCGGAAGCGGGCGTGAAGCATATTGTCTATCTCTCTTTTGCTCAAGCGGCGTTGGACAGTACCTTCACGCTGGCGCGCACTCATGCGGTTACCGAAAATGCAATCCGGCAAACAAATATGCGCTACACCTTTCTGCGCGACAATTTTTACAGTGAGATGATGGCAACAATTGCTAACGCAGATGGCATCATCGCAGGCCCAGCCGACGACGGGCGCGTTGCCTGCGTTTCGCAGCACGATGTCACCCAATCAGCGGCAAACATCATCGCCGACATCGCTTGCGACAATCACCACCACGATAATCAGACCTACACACTGACCGGTTCCCAATCATTAAGTTTTGCTGAAATAGCCGCCGTCTTAACCGAAATCACCGGCAAACCGCACTGCTACCACAATGAAACTGTGGAAGAAGCCTTCGCCAGCCGCAAAGCTGAGTATCCTGACACGCCCGATTGGCAGATTGAAGCCTGGATTTCTATCTACACTGCCATTGCCAAAGGCGAGCTTGCTACCGTTTCAGACGACCTGCCTCAGTTGTTGGGACGCGCACCGCTTAGTTTTGAAGACGTAGTAAAGGCACAATATGCAAAATAATCTTGTTCCGTTTATCGAATTTTGCGGCGTAGGCAAGCATTATGACGGCAAATATGCTGTGCGCGATTTGGATTTGACCATTTATCAGGGTGAATTTTTCGTGTTGGTAGGTGGCTCGGGCAGCGGCAAATCCACCACTTTACGCATGATTAACGCGCTAATTGAACCGACCGATGGCAACGTTTATCTGCACGGGAAACGGATTAAAGACTACGACATCCGCCAGCTCCGCCACCAAATTGGTTACGTATTGCAGCAAATCGCGCTTTTCCCCACCATGACCGTCGCGGAAAATATCGAACTCATGCCTGACGTACTGGGCTGGCCGAAAGCCGAACGTAAAACGCGTGTGAATGAATTATTGGAGCTGGTGGAACTTGACCCTGCGCACTATCGCGACCGCTATCCGCACGAACTTTCCGGCGGTGAACAGCAGCGCATCGGTATTTTGCGAGCCATTGCAGCCAAGCCCCAAGTTCTGCTGATGGACGAACCGTTTTCAGCACTTGACCCGCTGGTACGTACCGTGCTGCAAGACCAAATTGCTATGATTCACCAAAAATTTGGCACCACTATCGTTTTCGTTACCCATGATATGCAGGAAGCCGCCAAACTCGCTTGCCGTATCGGTGTAATGCATAACGGCAAACTGGTACAAATCGGCACACCTGAAGAAATCAAAAAGCAGCCGGTAAACGATTATGTGCAATCGCTGTTTTCCACCGCCGATGCACCCGATGCCGAACGCATCATCCACCAATTCTTACGGTTGGATAAACAGGGACAGGAAGCTGTGAGAAGGGCAGTGTTATGATGGTGAAGGCCGTCTGAAACCTCTTTCAAGGCGCTAATACCTTGCTGTAAAGCAAACATAAACATCTATTATTCAACGTACTAAACATAAAATTTAAAACTATGTTCTCATCCCTAAACGTTACCCCGGCAGAACTCTGGCAAATGCTGCTTACGCATTTATGGCTTTCCGGCCTGGCTTTGCTCGCGGCAGTGGCGATTGCAGTGCCTGCGGCCGTGTTGTTTGCGCGCAGACAGCGGGCAGCGGAAGCGGTATTGCAGTTTACCAATATATTGCAAACCATTCCGTCTTTGGCGCTGCTGGGTTTGCTGATTCCGTTTGTTGGTATCGGTTCGCCGCCCGTCTTGATTGCGCTCACGCTATACGCGCTGTTGCCTATTTTTCAAAATACCTATTTGGGGCTGACCCAAATCGACCAATCGATTCAAGATGCGTACACCGCATTCGGCCTGTCGCGCTGGCAATCATTGTGGCGGATTGAGCTGCCGATGGCTTTGCCTGCCATGATTTCTGGCATCCGTACGGCGGCAGTGCTGATTGTCGGCACGGCAACTCTGGCGGCGCTAATCGGCGCAGGCGGCTTGGGCAACCTGATTCTGCTCGGTATTGACCGAAACAACATGACAATGACGTTTACCGGCGCATTGCTCTCCGCGTTATTGGCTGTCGGTGTAAGCGGCATTATCGGGCTGTTGCAAAAATCGCGACGCAAGTTGGCGATTATTCTTGCATTGGCGGTGTGCTTCGGCGCACTCGGTCTGTCGCAGATTTCATTTACACCTGCCACAAAAAACGTGGTGGTTGCCGGCAAAATGGGGAGTGAACCGGATATTCTGATTAACATGTATAAATTATTGATTGAACGTGAGAATTCGAACGTGAAAGTCACAGTCAAACCTAATTTTGGCAAAACCACCTTTCTGTTTAACGCACTGAATAGTGGCGAAATCGACATTTATCCTGAATTCACCGGCACAGTGCTGGAAGCCTTAGTACAAGTACCACCTGAACAGAAGAACCGCCATCTGTCGCCAGATGAAACCTATCAACGGGGCAAACAATTATTGGCGGAACAATATCAGTTAGAGTTTCTACCACCGATGTCTTATCAGAACACTTATGCGTTGGCAGTCAAAGAAAGCTACGGCGCGGCGCACCAACTGAAGACAATCAGCGACTTGAAGCAGGTAGCGCCCGATATCCGAGCAGGTTTCTCACTGGAGTTTACCGACCGAGCAGACGGCTACAAAGGCATGCAGGCAGCAGGTATCACGCTGAAACATATTGTTAGCTTGGAACCTGCCTTACGCTATACAGCATTGTTGAATGACAAAATCGACCTAGTGGAAGCCTTTTCTACCGATGCAGAATTGAAGCAATACCAGTTGCGCCTGCTGAAAGACGATATTTCTCTGTTTCCTGCTTACCAGGGGGCACCATTGATGAAAGCAGAATTTGCCGAAAAAAATCCCCAAATTGTGATCGCACTTAACCGACTGGAGGGAAAAATTAGCGAAGAAGAAATGAGCGAGATGAATTACCGCGTGAAAGTGCAAGGCGAAAGCGCGGAAAACGTAGCGCGGGAGTATTTGGAGAAAAATGGGTTGTTAGGAAAGTAAAATTGGCAGTAGGCTACCTGAAAGCATCAGATTCTTAGGGAGGTATTATGAAAGCCGTAAAAATCTATCAAGCCGGCGGTCCAGAGCAACTGATTTATCAAGACGTGCCAACACCTGATATCAAAGAGAGTTGGTCACTGGTAAAAATCAAAGGCTTCGGCATCAACCATTCTGAGATTTTCACGCGTGAAGGCAAATCGCCGTCTGTCCAATTTCCGCGCATTTTGGGCATTGAATGTGTAGGCGAAGTGGCGCAAAGTTCCACACCCGCGCTGGCGGTCGGACAAAAGGTCGTCTCTATTATGGGCGAAATGTATGGGCGAAATGGGGCGCGCCTTTGACGGCAGTTACGCCGAATATGTGCTGCTGCCCAACGAGCAAATTTCCCCCGTTTATACCGACTTGGATTGGACAACCCTTGCCGCAATTCCCGAAACCTACTACACCGCGTTTGGCTCATTACAACAGCTTCGTATCGCGCCGCAAGATCGTGTGCTGGTGCGTGGTGCAGGCAGTGGCGTGGGCGTAGCCTTTGCACAGTTGCTTAAAGCGCAGTTTCCGCATGTCGTACTGCACGGTTCAACGCGTAATCCTGCCAAAGCTACCCGTTTGCAGGCGGTTGGATTTGACGAAGTGATTACTGAAGCCGATGGCAAAATACAAACTGACCAAAGCTATGACAAAATTCTGGAATTGGTCGGGCCGGCAACTTTGCGTGATTCTTTCTCCCACATCAACGAACACGGCATCGTCTGCAATACAGGGCAGCTTGGTAACATATGGTACGTGAACAATTTTGATCCGATTATTGAACTCAAAAACAACAGCTATCTTACCGCCTTTTATTCGGGCAATGTCTCGCAAGCCAAGCTGGATGCGATGTTTGACTATATCCGGCAATTTAATGTGAAAATCTTAATTGAACGCGTGTTTACATTGGAACAAGTTCCCGAAGCCCACCGTTTTTTGCAAAGCGCGGACGGATTTGGGAAAGTGGTGGTGGTCAATGAATAGGGCTATCTAAAATTCTATAAAAGAAATTTAATCATGCTTTGGAATAAAACTGTGATCTGAATTGGTTTCATGGATATTGATAAAGAGAAGGCCGTCTGAAATTCTTCAGATGGCCTTTTATATTTGAATTCTGTAAGTGATTGTACAACTAGAAGAAACAGGACTTAGCAGGCTAAAATACTAGCATTATGAATTTAACATAATATAAATTAATTTCCTTTTCCCTATTCTTCTACAAATTCCGCTGTTTTGTTCCTATATGTCAAATGAGAATTAATGATACTCAAGAGAGTGTGCTCATAGTACTCCAATTTTTAGTATAAAATCAATAGGTTTTAAGCTGCTTAATTTTACTGTGACTCTACCACTGAATTAATGAAGTTGCAGGCTGTTTTTTGCTTTTCAGACAACCTTATGGTTTAAAGAGGTCGTCTGAAACCCTAAAAAGCAGTAGGTAGGCTTGGTTAATAAATCAAATGCTTTAGAAAAATGAAACGGTTTGTTGGGTCTCAACCCAAGCTAGGCTTGCTCAAACAACTGCGTAAACAGGTGCATTTTGATGAAATTATGGCGGGGAGCTATATTTTTGATAAACAAAAACAAGCCCAATCTTATACGATGTTAAAATCGATTGTGGATAAGCAATCGTGATAAAAACATGGCGAGATCATCTCGCCATGTTTTATGCCTAAACCATTTTCGACAACAAAATCTCCTTCAACTTGTTATACACCCACACCACTCGCTCGGCAACAATCGTTTGATATGGTCGATATAAATAAAGCTGCCATTTTTGCTTTTCAATTTCAGGGAAGAGTTCCACCAATCGACAGTTTTTCAAATAGGGATCACAAACGCTGTTTATAAGATAAGAGCAAGAGCGTCCAGCTAGCGCCGATTGCAGTTTGCTTTGCACAGATGTATAGACTGAGACCTTTGCAAAATTCCTTTTCCCCCGAC
>NZ_KV833381.1:0-228 GCF_001837635.1 Neisseria sp. HMSC070H10 | reverse complement strand
AACCTAAACACAGGTTTTCGGCTGTTTTTGTTTCAAATATCCACTGATTCTACTCAAATACCCCCCTAATCCCTCTTGGATACCTGATTAATCAGGCATCCAACCGCCTTTTAGGCAGCAACAGGCGCACTTAGCCTGTTAGCCGCTTTCAACAGGTTCAAACACATCGCCTTCAAATGGCTTTGCGCACTCATTTTGAGCAGACCAAAATAGGCTGCCCGGGCATAG
>NZ_KV833380.1:39922-127810 GCF_001837635.1 Neisseria sp. HMSC070H10 | reverse complement strand
TAGCCTTTGTCGGCATAGACGGTCGTACCTTTGGATAGGCCTTCCAACAAAGGCAACAGGTGTTTGCATTCATGGGCATTGGCAGGGGTAATGTGCAGTTTCTCAATATAGCCTTTCGCATCGGTACGGGTATGTTGTTTGTAACCGAGTTTGTAGAGGCCGTTTTTCTTTATCCAACGGGCATCGCTGTCTTTACTCGGTGTGGTTTGGCCGCTGACTTGTCCTTTGTTATCGACTTCTATAGCCTGACGCTGTTTGCTGCCGGCAGTCTGAATAATGGTGGCGTCAACGACGGCAGCAGATGCTTTCTCTACTTTTAGGCCTTTTTCGGTCAGTTGTCGGTTAATCAGTCCCAGCAATTCGGACAGGGTGTCGTCTTGCACCAGCCAGTTGCGGTAGCGGCATAAGGTGCTGTAATCGGGGATGCTCAGTTCGTCAAAGCGGCAAAACAGGTTGAAATCGATGCGGGTGATGAGGCTGTGTTCGAGTTCGGGATCGGAGAGGCTGTGCCATTGTCCGAGCAGGACGGCTTTGAACATGGACAACAGGGGATAGGTGGGACGGCCGCGGTGGTCTCGGAGGTAACGGGTTTTTTGACGATTCAGGTACTGTTCGATCGGCTGCCAATCAATCACCTGATCCAACTTCAATAGTGGAAAGCGGTCGATGTGTTTGGTAATCATAGCTTGCGCGGTTTGCTGGAAGAAGGTACTCATGAAAAATCCCCTAAATGTCTTGATGGGAATTTAGGGGATTTTGGGGAATTTTGCAAAGGTCTCCTATTGCCTTGATGCACGGTTGCTTAGGTTAAAACTTCATCTCCAAAGTCAGGGTGTAATTTCGTCCCGGTGCGGCGTAGCGGTTATACCTGCCGACATTATTGTGCCTATTGACCGCTCCTTCGGCAGTCTGCCTTACAGACTCCCAAGTGGTATACCGGTAGTTGAAGAGGTTATACACGCCTGCGCGCAGGGTCAGGTGTTTCTTGATATTGTAATATCCGGAAACATCCGTAACATGCCAAGGCCGCGTCCGCCGTGATGCTGCTTTTTTAGCATTGGCATTACCGTTCAACAGCGCCTGGCTGCCTAGCAGTTCGTCAACAGATTTTGCCTTGGAATAAGTAAACATCGTATTGATGCCCCATATTCCGTCAGGATGGTCGTAACCCAAACCCAATACATATCGTGAAGGTTGGACGGCATCAAAGAGATATGAAGTTACAAACGTCCTGTCGGCGCGTATATCGGCATCTTTGACCTTGATACGGTTATAGGCAAGCGTGGAATACAACCCGTCCGGCAACCCGCCCCATACACCGTGCCAATCGATTTTACCCAAAATATTGATACCGGCTATCCGTGCATTTTGAGCATTTCGATATCCGGGGTCGCCAGAAGCCGAAGTTTGCCCGTTTTGAGTTCGGGTTTCATAACCGAATGCAATCAGGTCGCGATAAGCATTGTTGAAATAGCTGGCTTCCAAATTGCCGAAGTCCCCTTTAAATACAATACCTGTCTCTCTATTAAAGGATTTTTCCGGTTTCAGATCCAACGTTTTCAAAGACTCCCCGGCTCTCCAGCCGTACATTTCGGCAAACGACGGTAGACGGAAGCCCGTAGAAGCGCGATAAGTCAAATCCATCCAGGTGAAAGGCTTGAGGACTACGCCTGCGTTCCAAGAAAGGTTGCGGTGAGTGCCGGTAGAGACACTCTTATCTTCCGAATGCGTACTGCGATAATCGTAACGTATGCCTGCTCCGACATCCGCCCACCTGCCCAAACGAACATTGTCTTGAACGGCTGCATAATAACCGTTGCCGCCGATATTCCTCGGTGTGCAGTCTGTATAGGTGTTATTGCCGAAACGGCATATCGGCGATGTATTGACCGTGGTCTTGCCGATAGACACCCAATACGGTTTGCCTTGGCTTCCGTTGGGTGACTGTACCCCTTCCGGGATTTTCGATCCATATGCCTGAACTGCGTTTTGAAGATAATAATCTCTGTGGGACAATTGCGACTTAAAGCGGTCGTACCCTAGATTGATACTTAAATTGTGACGGATTTTGGCCGTATCAAATGCCTTTTTAAATACTGCTTGGAACAGGTTTCGGCTTTCTTCATAAATCATCCGGTCGGATTTATAGAAGGAATACGGTTTATTGCCGTCGGGACGGCAATTTTTATCCGAACCGTCGTGAGAGCAATGCGTCTGCTGCAAACGGTTGTCCAAATCTATACCTTGCCGGTCATAAGAAAGTCGGGCGTAATCGGCCCAGGTATCCTTGTCAGCATTATGGTAAACATATTCGACCCCGTACCGGTTTTTAGTATGGCGTTCATCATAAAACACGCCGGTACCGTAACCGATACCCTGCAATGTACCGCCCTCTCCCTGAACAAACAGCCTTTCGGCCTTATTATTGCCCGAATATTTGCCAAAGCCGCTCGGCGTACCGTTTCTCCGGACACTTTCATTCAGATCGGCCTCGGTAAAATAGGCAGGAACAGTCATATCCCGTGTATCAAAGGTCTGCTGCGTACGTTCAAGAACGGCTCCGACATAATGGCGGTTGTCCAAATGCCAACCCGGTCGGAACAGCCATGATTGGCTGCCATACTCAAGCGGGTCCGCAAGGAAGCGGCTGGGGCCGGTATAATCCTGCGTGCTGATGGTTTTGCGCTCATCTTTGGCCAAAGCATCTTTTTTCGCATTGTCTTTACAGGCCGCATATCCATTGGAACATTCCTCTTCGACAATGAAATTTGCGTACGGATGGGTATCCTCGACCGGCATCAGCCGGTTGAAACTCTGCACACCTTTACCAGCATCTTTATGCGCATGGATTTCCTGCCCCCGCCGTTTAGTATAAATAAGGAGGGCTTCCGCGCCGCCGCTGCGTCCTGCAAGCGCAAGGGACTGTGTCAGGGCATGGTCTTTTCCAGAATAGGCAGTTTTACTCTGAATGCCCCACTGTTTTCCCTCTCCGATAATGTCGGCTGCGGTTTTGGTTTGAAATGCGACCGAACCTGCCAATGCGCCGTTTCCGTATTCTGATGAATTCGAACCCTTGCTGATTTCAACGGCCTTAACGTTTTCATACTCAATTTCATTGATTGCGCCGCTGCTGCCCGCCGTCCTCGTCCCACCCAATGCCGCCTGCGCGGTGTAGGACTGTATTTGCGAAACGCCGTCTACCGTTAAGGAAACGCGGTTTTTATCCATGCCGCGTATTGAATAGCCGGAACTTGCGCCCCGACCCTGTTCGACCACGGCAATACCCGGATCGTAACGGGTCAGGTCTCGGATATTCAAAACCTGTTCTTTACTTAGCGTCTCGGAAGATTTGACCAGCTTGCCCAGCCCAGTTACTTCGTTATCACGGCGGGTTTTCTGTTTTTTCGCATTGACCTGCACGGTATCGAGCTGCTTTTCCCACACTTGTCCAGACGGTAAAACATCCGCATAAGCAGGCAGCGCAGTCATCAGCGACAGGCATAAAATATTTAATCGGAACAAATGTTGCTGTTTCATATCATTTCTCTACTTACTGCTTTCAGACGGCATTTAAAACCGATATGCCGTCTGAAGAACTTTCCTCTGTCAACCGGCAGCCCAGTTTACCGGACAAGCTGTTGGCGTTTCGTACCGAATACCACTGCCGCCTTGCCGCTTTCTCCCTCCAATGTATTTCCGGAGAACGATCCGCCCATCTCAATGGCGGTTTTGCCGTAGAAGCCGCCGGACACATCTGCACGGATATTCGTCCGTTTCGGATCGATGGTATTTTTCGGATCTAATGCAAAGCCGTTTTCACCGGTTTTCGCCACACCTGAAAAACCGTTGCCCTGAATCGTGGCAGTGATGGTGAATACGGGGGCAATGCGGTCTTTCGCCGTCAGCATACCGTTGAGGGTTTTCTCGGCAAAATTAACTTTAAACTCCGCCCGGTTACCGCCTTCCTTATTGGAAGGTTCGGCACTCCAGCTCGTACCATTAACAATAGTACCCGACCATGTACCGCGATATACCGCCTCTCCCGCCGTTACAGGCATATCGGAAACCGGCGTACGGCTGCCCTGCAGGAACATATCGTGCGAACCGCCGTGTTCCAACACCCCGAAATGCAGGTAATCCAAATTGGAGCAGCATACCGACACCTTCACACCGTCTTTCTCAAATACATGCTGGAATGCCGTCTGAGTGCCTTCGGACGGCACAAGCGCAAGCTCTACGCCGTCAATCAGCAGTTTGGCCACGTTGCCAAAGCTATCTATCTGTTTTTTCACAAAATCCGCACCGATGCGGTAAGCGTCCATAAAGGTTTCAGCCAATGGTTTTTCTGCACCGTCTTTCTGTTTCGCGCTGAATACGGCAAGCACTTTCTTATCGTTTGCCAAAAACTTGCCGCCCAACTCATCGCCCTGAGGCCCGTAGAAACCACCTTCCAGACTATCAGAATCAGAAACAAAGGGATGACCGTTCCCAGTATCTTTATCTGCAGCCAACGCCTTACCTTTGAAACGGTTACCGTGCAGGTTAGCCTGAATGTCGTAACGTTTAATTTGTTTGGCTTTATTTTCGGTTTCGTTATGGGTAATCCGGTTATTGCGGTAGAGCGCGCCGGTCATGGTCTTGGCGGCGAAGTCCACCTCAAACTCGCTGGTCAGCCCAAAATCGGTCTGATCTTCCGGTGCCTCGCTTTTATTGCGCAACACATCCGCTTCCTCGGCAGACAAAGCCCCGTACCTATCGCCCGCTTGCGAATTACCCAACTGGGAAAACTTCTGTTTTTCCTTGGCATCGGTTACATAATCCCAAGTGCCTTTGTAAATCGACTTGCCCATCGGCAGAGCTTGGGAAGGATTGCTGCCTTTGTAGAAAAGGTAGCCGTCCGCGCCGGAAAGGGCGATATTGTTTTTGAAATCGATTTTATTGGCACCGTTGCGGTAGATATAGCCCGAGCGGACATATTGGAAATCCGTGTATCCTTCCACACGGCTTTTGCCATCGCCCGTTGTGATGGATTCGTTCAGCGTACCCTTATCCATCGCAAAAATCTCATTCTTTTGGGGAAACTCACCCGGCTCACCCGCACCTAATTTCTCCCAATCCGCTTCTGATAATGCCTTATGATCTTCTTTATTTTTCGGGTGCCAGTTCCGACGCGGTATTTTGGCTGCAAAACCGTAAACCGGACGGTCGTTTTCCGCCGCCTGCGCTTCATCGGGTTTTGCCGGTTTTTCAGTCTGTTCGTCTTGGTATTTCGGTGCTTCGGACTGCGGGTTGTGCTGTTTCGTTTCCACGCTGTCCAAATCGAAACTGCCGCCACCCGCGCAGGCAGAAAGCAGCAGCACAGGCAGGATACCGGCTGCTTGGGCAATAAGTGAATTTTTCATATCAACTTTTTTAAAAATGATAATAGTTTATATTTTATTAACTTAAAATGTAATTTGCAAACATTTTCTGACGTACCTTCACAAAAAACACCCGCACATCCTTACTCCGGATATGCGGGTGTTTGAGCAAACCTTGCCTAACCCAAAGACACCATTTCAATCTGCTCCATCGTTCTACTTAGAAAACGTTCGCCTATCATTCTGAATTTCAAAGGAATATCGCTGACATAAAAACGATAGTCGGGATTATTGTTGTCAGTATTGAGTAATCCCTCCTGCGCAAGGACGCGTGCTGTTTCTTCAGCCGTCGTAATTGCAGAATCAACCAACGCGACATTACCCGCCTCCCTACCGATTAAGGGCTTGAGCAAGGGAAAGTGCGTGCAGCCCAACACCAGCGTATCGATGCTGTCTGCAAGCAATGGTTTGAGGTATTCGCATACGGTCAGGCGGGTAACTTCATGTTCCAACCAACCTTCCTCCACCAAAGGGACGAGCAGCGGCGCAGCCTGCGTGCGGACGAGCGTATCAGGGTTGTTCCTATGGATGGCGCGCGCATAAGCATTGTTGTTGACTGTCGTATTGGTGGCGATAATGCCGATTTTATTGTTGCGCGTCGTTGTCAGCGCGGCTTTCGCGCCGGCGGAAATCACGTCCAACACAGGCATATTGAGACCTTTGCAAAATTCCCCAAAATCCCCTAAATTCCAACCAAGACATTTAGGGGATTTTGGGGAATTTTGCAAAGGTCTTGGCCTTAAAGAGGGTAGGTATAAAAAAAGGGGGGTGGCTTTCGGCCACACCCAAACACACACACATCAAGAGGAAAGAAAAATCTATTTAATAAGAGAGCTGGCTCTTATAGAGGAAAACTGGAGGATTCGGGCTTGGCCCTGAAGCATTGAAAGGCATTATAAATGAAAATAGGGTTGGGGTATTGATACAGGTCAATTCGAGCTTGATTTAGAAAATATATTTTTAGGATAGTGGAAATAAATTAAAAATAAGGTTTGATTGTGAATAAAAGTCATTAGGCCGTCTGAAAGAATTGGTTTCAGACGGCCTGATTGGTTTAAAGGCTGCTACTTACTATATAAATCAAGTATTAAGCCAAACCTTTATCTTTGGCTTCTTGCAGGCGGGCTTCAAAGTTGCTGAGGTTGACGCCAGCCTGTTCGGCTGCGGCAACTACTTCGGCTACAGATGCGCCGTGTTGCACTTGATGATAACCCCAAAGCAGGGAGCAGCGAGTACCGGTACGGCAGAAAGCAAGAATGGGAGTCGGAGATTGTTGCAACAGATTTTTGAAGGCTGCAACATCGGCTGCGTTGATTTGAGGCGCAACGACGGGCTGGTGTGAGAATTGGTTGATGCCGGCCTCTTTAAACCAGTTTTGTACTTCGGCAAAAGCCGGTTGGTTTTCTTCTTCGCCGTCCGGGCGGTTGCAGATGACGGTTTGGATGCCGAGACGTACGGCTTCTTGGACATCGGCTTCGGTCAGTTGGGGGGCGATATAGAGGGTGTCGGTCAGTTTACGGATGGGCATAGTTTTTCCTTTCTTTATATTAAATGGATATGTTGATTTCAGACGGCCTAGGAAGTGCCAGGCCGTTTGAAGTTTTATTTAATGATTGTACAACCAGTTTTCGAGTTTTTGTCGATCGGTAATGTGCAGCAGGGCAGTATTGGCTTCTACTGCTTGAACTGTGATGCTGGTCTCGCGCAATAGGCCTTGGCGGAAGAAATGGATGGTGGTGCGCGTGCCGATAGGCAGTTTGCTCCACTGTGTTGCAAGGTCGTTGCAGGCATAGCCACCTAAGGCGATGATTTTGTCTTGCGGGCAGAGTCCGGCATTTTCTGCGCTACCGCCATTAAATACATGAGTCAGGACGGCATGATCGCTGTTTTGTTTGAAACGTGCGCCCAAATCGTTGGCGGGGGCAACCGATTGGGGTTCGGTGGCAAATGCTCCGCCGTGTTGGCGTGGCAGGGGAATAAAGTCAAGTTTGATGCCTACGCTTTGCAGACATTCTACGAGCGGAAGATCATCGGTGCTGTATAAGGCCGTCTGAAAGAAGGTTTCTAAATCTAAACCGGTCATTTCTTGGCAACGGGTTTGCCAGTGTTTTTCGGGTATGCCTTGATGAGTATTGCACCAGTCGAGATAGTGTTGCTGCATCACGCTGTCGAGGGTGTATTTGCCTTGGCTTTTTTCACGGATGATAAGGTCGAGGCAAAGTGCGGCCAGTGCGCCTTTTTGATAGTAGCTGACGATGGCGTTGGGGCTGTTTTCGTCTTGTTTGTAGAACTTGTCCCATGCGCTGAAACTGGATTGGGCAAGTGTTTGTTTCAGACGGCCTTGTGTCTGCTGTACGCGTGTAATGCCTTGTGCAAGCAGGGTAAGGTAGGCTTCGGGGCTGATGGTTTTGCTTCGGGCTAGAAAAAGGTCGTCGTAGTAGGACGTAATGCCTTCAAATGCCCAAAGTTGCTCGGTGTAGTTTTCTTGGTCGAGATTGTAAGGTGCGAAGACGGCCGGTTTGATGGATTTAACGTTCCATGCGTGGAAGTATTCATGGGAGAAGAGGCCGAGCAGTTCGGTATAGGCTTTATCGGCTTCGCCCATATCGTAAGATGGCAGACTGTGGCGGTCGGCGAGTAGGGCGGTGCTGCTGATGTGTTCCAGTCCGCCGTAGAGGTTGTCGCCCAGATGTAGTAAGAAAAGGTATTCGGTAAACGGGGCAGGGGAGGGGAACATCGCCAACTCGGTTTCGCAGATTTTTTGAATATCGGCGAGGAAGCGGGCGCGGTCAAAATCGGGATAGATGCCGCTTAATGCAATACGGTGGGGAATGCCTTGTGCTTCAAATTCGAGAAATTCGATGATGCCTGTTTCAACCGGGTGGTCGATAAGCTCGGCGTATGAGGCCGTCTGAAAAGTGGTCGCCGAGGTTTGGGGCAGGGTGGTGGCTATCTGCCATGTGTGCGGCAGGGTGGAAAATTCGATTTGATGTGGCCGGTGTTCTTGTCCGTGGACTTTTAAGAACAGACACGCGCCGTCGAAAAAGCCGCGCTCGGTGCTGAGGAACGAGCCGCGAACTGATAAGTCGAATGCGTAAACAGTGTAGTAAATTTCCCACGCTCCACTGAGGGCCGGGGTTTGCCAATGGTTTTTGCTGGTTTGTGTCAGCGGCTGGGCTTTGCCGTTGCAGCGCGCGCTGATGTGCGTGATGTGGCGGGCAAAGTCACGGATGAGGTAGCTGCCGGGAACCCAGTTGGGTAAGCTGATTTCTGTTTCTGAATCATTGGGTTGAGTGAATGATAAGGTGATGTGCCATTCATGAGACAGAAAGTTGGGGGTAATTTTGTAATTAATCATAGCTATTGGTTAATTTGCTAAAGTTTATTAAGAATAAGGGGTTTTAAGGGGTGGGCTTAATCTATATCAATAAAACTGTATGAAAAAGGGGGCTTGAAAAAATACCCTGTCCGATTTAATGCGTATGTTTTAATAATTTATTGATTATAAAAGAAATGAATTTATGTCTTGCTAAATATTTTATGCAATTTGGAATGTAATTTTGCTTGGCATGTTGTGGTGTCTATGTTAAATTTAGAAAAATTTGAGCCTTGGCCGTATTGCGCTTTTCGTAAATGCAGGGGTTGGGGTGAGATAAAAATTTTTTATACCCATAATTTATGGAGACTTCCATGGACACACAAACTTATAACTACAAAGTGGTGCGCCAGTTCGCCATCATGACTGTAGTTTGGGGTATTGTGGGCATGTTGGTCGGCGTTATCGTCGCTGCCCAGCTTTTTGCTCCAGCCCTCGATTTATCCAATATCGGACCTTGGTTCCACTTCGGCCGCCTGCGTCCTCTGCACACCAATGCGGTTATTTTTGCATTCGGCGGTTGCGGTTTGATCGGTACATCATACTACGTTGTTCAACGTACATGTAATACCCGTCTGTTTGGCGGTTGGCTGCCTGCATTTACCTTCTGGGGTTGGCAGGCCGTTATCGTGGCTGCGGCCATCAGCTTGCCTATGGGTTACACCCAAGGTAAAGAATACGCCGAGTTGGAATGGCCTATCGACATTTTGATTACGCTGGTGTGGGTTGCCTACGCCATCGTATTCTTCGGTACGATTGCCAAACGTAAAATCAAACATATTTACGTTGCCAACTGGTTCTACGGCGGCTTTATCTTGGCCGTTGCGCTGTTGCACATCGTCAATAATATCAGTATCCCTGCCGGTTTGATGAAATCTTATCCGGTTTACGCAGGTGCGATTGATGCGATGGTTCAATGGTGGTACGGCCACAATGCGGTGGGCTTTTTCCTGACAGCCGGCTTCTTGGGTATGATGTACTATTTCGTCCCTAAACAAGCAGGCCGTCCGATTTATTCTTACCGCTTGTCCGTCGTCCACTTCTGGGCTTTGATTTTCACTTATATGTGGGCTGGTTCTCACCACTTGCACTACACTGCATTGCCTGACTGGACTCAATCTTTGGGTATGGTATTGTCTTTGATCCTGTTTGCGCCTTCTTGGGGCGGTATGATCAACGGTATCATGACTCTGTCCGGCGCATGGGACAAACTGCGTACCGACCCGATTTTGAAATTCTTGATCGTTTCTCTGTCTTTCTACGGTATGTCTACCTTCGAAGGCCCGATGATGTCTATCAAAACCGTTAACGCTCTGAGCCACTACACCGACTGGACTGTTGCACACGTTCACGCCGGCGCATTGGGTTGGGTGGGCTTTGTAACCATCGGTTCCGTTTACTATATGATTCCCCGCTTGTTCGGCAAAAATGAAATGTACAGCACCAAATTGGTTGAGGCGCATTTTTGGATCGCGACCATCGGCGTGGTTCTGTATATCGCTGCAATGTGGATTGCCGGCGTAATGCAAGGTCTGATGTGGGGTTCTTTGAATGACGACGGCACGCTGACTTATTCCTTCGTTGAATCCGTAAAACGTACCATGCCTTACTACATGATTCGTTTCACCGGCGGTCTTCTGTACCTGAGCGGTATGTGCATCATGGCATATAACGTTTACCGTACTGCTATCAGTGGTAAAGCCGTTGATGCTGAGATTCCTGCGGTTTCTCAAACTCAACACCACTAATGACAAGAAAGATAGGCTACCAAAATGAAATTACAACAATTAGCTGAAGAAAAAGTCGGTGTACTGATTGTATTCACCCTGCTTGTAGTCAGCGTCGGCCTTCTGATCGAGGCTGTTCCGCTGTTCTTCACCAAGGCGGTTACCGAACCTGCACCCGGCGTGAAACCATATAACGCCCTGCAAGTGGCCGGTCGCGATATTTATGTGCGCGAAGGCTGCTACAACTGCCACTCTCAAATGATTCGTCCATTCCGTGCAGAAACTGAACGTTACGGCCACTACTCCGTTGCCGGTGAGTCTGTTTATGACCATCCGTTCCAATGGGGTTCTAAACGTACCGGTCCGGATTTGGCTCGTGTCGGCGGCCGTTATTCCGATGAATGGCACCGCATCCACCTGCTGAACCCGCGCGACGTTGTGCCGGAGTCCAATATGCCTGCATTCCCATGGCTCGCACGCAATAAAGTCGATGCCGAGGCAACTGTGGCGCATATGAAAGCCCTGCGTAAAGTGGGTACACCTTACAGCGATGAAGAAATTGCCAAAGCACCTGAAATGCTGGCCAACAAATCAGAGCTGGACGCTGTTATCGCCTACCTGCAAGGCTTGGGCTTGGCATTGAAAAACGTAAGGTAACATCATGGACGCTAACTGGGCTCGCTCGCTCTTTACTGTTTGGGTATTTATCAGCTTTATTTTAGTCCTCTATATTGTGTTCAATAGACGCAATAAGAAAAACTATGACGATGCTGCCAGCAGTATTTTCGATAATGACGAACAAAGGCCGTCTGAAAAGGACGATCAAGCTCAGTCAGTCCGTGATCACGGAGCAAAATAATGAACACAACATCCCAATTTACCAGTAGTTTCTGGAGTATATATATTGCCGTTATCGTCGTGCTCAGCTTCATCGGCCTGGCTTGGCTTCTGCTTTCGCAAAACGTTGTGAAACGCCCTAAAAAAGGCGAAGAAGTAAAAACCACAGGTCATGAGTGGGACGGCATTTCGGAGTACAACAACCCTCTGCCACGTTGGTGGTTTTGGCTTTATGTCTGCACATGGCTGTTTGGCGTCGGCTACCTGATTATGTATCCAGGTATCGGCGATTATAAAGGCCTGTGGGGCTGGAGCAGCCATGGTCAATATGAAGAAGAAGTTGCCAAAGCCAATCAGCAATACGGTAAAGTGTATGCTAAATTTTCTAATATGCCGATTGAGAAAGTGGCTAAAGATCCTGAAGCCCGTGCTATTGCACAAAACCTTTTCAATACCTACTGTATCCAATGTCACGGCTCAGATGCCAAAGGCTCCAAAGGCTTCCCGAATTTGACCGACGACGATTGGTTGTGGGGCGGTGAACCTGAAAAGATTCAGGAAACCATCGAAAAAGGCCGTACTGCCTCTATGCCGGCCTGGGGTCCTGCTTTGGGTGAAGAAGGCGTGAAAAACGTAACACATTATGTGATGTCCCTTTCTAAACCTAAAGGCCAATACGATGAGGAACGCGCTGAACGCGGTAAAGTCCTGTTTAGCGGCCCACCTGCCAACTGTTTCACTTGTCACGGCGACAAAGGTCAAGGTATCCAAGGCCTCGGCCCGAATCTGACCGACGATGTATGGTTGTGGGGCGGTACTCAAAAAGCGATTACCGAAACCATTACCAACGGCCGCAGCAGTCAAATGCCTGCTTGGGGTCACTTCCTCGACAAAGACAAGCTGCACATCATGACCGCTTATGTTTGGGGTTTGTCCAACAAAGACGGTAAAAAAGCTCCTGCTAAAAAAGCCGAGCCTGCTCCGGCAGCTCAACCTGCCGATGCTTTTGCTCCGGCGGCCGCTTCGGCTCCTGCTGCCGATAAAGCTGCTTCAGATGCTAAAGCTGCTCCGGCTGCTGAAGCCAAACCTGCTGAAAAAGCAGAAGCAGCTCCGGTTAAGGTAGATGGCAAAGCTGTTTTTGAAGCCAACTGTAAAACATGCCATGGCGGTATGATTCCGGGCGCACCTGTTGTCGGTAAAAAAGATGACTGGGCTCCTCGAATTAAGCAAGGTAAAGACACTTTGCACAAACACGCGCTTGAAGGTTTTAATTCAATGCCTGCCAAAGGCGGCAACAGCAGCTTGAGTGACGATGAGGTTAAAGCGGCTGTAGACTTTATGGCAAATGAGTCCGGTGCAAAATTCTAATTTTGAGTCGGATTGAAAAAAGCGTACCTAACAGGGTACGCTTTTTTATATTTGCTAAAACTAATAAGAAAAGACATATTAAAGAGGCAAAATATATAAGGCCGTCTGAAACATTCAGACGGCCTTTGTTCTTGGTTCAACCAAGATTAATCAATCCAAAGTGGACGTACTGCGTTTCAGGAACCATTCGCTAAAAGGCCACTCGACGCTGTCGAGTAAGTTTTTGGTAATTAACCCCAGTTCCGTATCGCCTTCAATTTGCAATTTACGGTTGAAAAATAAGGTATCGGGATCTTCCTCGCGCATCATCATGCGCATGAAGTCTATACCGTTGGCGGCCAGCCTCAGATCGGGAGCGCCGCTGAAGTTGTCGTCCAGGAATTTTTCCGTATCGGCACTAAAACGCACTTTGATACCGGCATCCAAAACTTCGATTTCGAATTTTCTTCCGGCAAAAAGTTCCATATCGGCAGGCAGTAAACCTTTTTTCAGCATGGTATTCAATACGGAGACCAAAACAAAGCGCGGAGGTTTGCCGGGAAGTTTGGTACCGATTTTCGCCATCCATTTGGGTAATACGATTTCAGGCAGCGCCATAATATGCCTCCTTTACGGTTTCAATACCGGGCTGGCCGCGCCAATAGCCGTCAACCAGTGTTCCGGTAGTCAGTCGCTCCAACTCGGAGCGGACATCTTCCCATGTGGCTTTTCCGTCCAATACATCGCGGTGAATTTGGATAATTTCAGCCATGCCGTGCATTTGTGGCGACAGTCTGAGCATATTCACGCCGATTTTATTCAAGTCTTCATGGTGGGGCAGTAGGTTTTGGCAGCCGTAAGACATGGTTTGGATGCCGTTGATGGTGAGAAACGGCTGGCCTTCTCGCGTATTCATGGCCATACCGTGCTCGTGGTCAAGGCAGCGGAACTCGCAACTGTCTTTATTCAGATTGTAATGGCGGGCGGTAAAGCAACGTGATGAATAGGCAAGCGGCATTTTACCCCAAGCGAAGAGTTCGGTTTCAATGCCGTCTGAAGCCTTGATGATTTCTGCAACCTTATCGCGGCTCAGCTCGGACGGTGCAATCCAGCGGAATGCCCCTAATTTTCGGAATACGTCCAAAGTGGTTTCGTTGTAGATATTCAGGCTTGCACCGGCAACAAAAGGAATGCCGTGTTCGCGTGCCAATTTGACCGCACCCATGTCGTTGGCTTCAACTTTAAACTTACCCTGCTCCGTAATTTTGCGCAGGCGTTTCAGATCGGATTCGCTTTCGAGCAGGACTTGTGAGGAAAGAATAATTTCCTTACCGCTTTCCGCCAGGTCTTCAGCCAGTCCGAACCAGTCGGCAAAGCGCATTTTCTGACGGCGTGAGCAGACTACCTCACCCAAATAGACCGTATCCAACGGCGTATCCAGCATGGAAACGTAAAACTCCAGCAGGGCTTCTTTTTGCCAGAAAAATAAAATAGGGCCCAGCGACAATTTCAATGAATTCATTTTTTTCCCCTTATTTCCATGGACGGTTGTATGCGCCCAAAGTTGTCTGATGACCTTCCGAAACTTTGCTCAATGCATTGTTCCAGGATGGATTGACTTTGAAATGCGACGGGTCGGCTGCGGCTGCATCCAGTGCTTGGCGCAGGGATTTGGTTACTTGCGCCGTATACATCGGACTGCGTTGGCGTCCCTCGATTTTGATGGCGGACACACCGATTTTGATGAGTTCGGGCAACATTTCCAAAACATTCAGGCTGGTCGGTTCTTCCAAAGCATAGTAGGTTTCATCATTGACTTCAAAGCGGCCTTTGCACAAGGTTGGATAACCTGCCGGTTCATTGGGTTTGTATTGGTCTATCAATACCTGGTTTAGACGTACGTTCATGCGGTCGGGCAATTGTTCCCAGCGGACGGATTTTGCCGGAGAGCAGACACCTTGCATATTGGGCGATTCGCCTGTTGCATAGCTCGACAAGATGCAACGGCCTTCCACCATCACACACAAACTGCCGAAGCCAAAGACTTCAATTTCCACATCAGTATTGTCAATCACATGTTTGACCTGATCGATGGTCAGTACGCGCGGCAAAACGGCACGACGGATGCCGAACAGCTCTTTCATCATATTGATGGCTTCGTAATTGGTGGCCGAACCTTGTACCGACATATGCAGGCGTAAATTCGGATGTTTGTCTGCCGCATACGCCATGATGGCGGGGTCGGCAACAATAATCGCATCGGCACCCAAATCCGCCGCCGTATCCACAGCGGCGTGCCAACGCTCCACTTGGCCCGCTTGTGCAAATGTATTGATGGCCATCAGTACATTGCGCCCGCGCGCATGGGCGTAAGCTACGCCTTCCCGCGCCGATTTCATATCGAAATTCAGTCCCGGAAAGTTTCGTGCATTGGTCGCATCTTTCAAACCCATGTAAACCGTGTCCGCACCGTTGTCCACAGCGGTTTTCAGTGCAGGCAGGTTGCCGGCGGGGCAGACCAATTCTGGAATTTTCTGCATTTTGTGTTCCTTGTCTTGATGATAACCTCTATCGGGTTAATCAATATTTTGTAGAATTCCGGATATTTTATGGATTAATGACACAAGATATGCTGATTTAAATCAAATTGAAAAATTCAGGTTGACGTAGGCATATTGTTTACAAAATCTTAACAGACGTTGTTTTTTATATATTTCATGTGCTTAAAAATTTTGATGACGGATTTTGTTTCAAAATCGGCTTATATTTTTAACTATCGTATTTATTAATTTTTACAATAACAGCGATAGAAAAATGAAAAAAGGCCGTCTGAAAATCTGGTTTCAGACGGCCTTTTGCTTTAAAGGGATGTATTTAAGAGAAACCCAAACGTTTATCAGGTCGGGCAAACACAAAAATAAACAGCGAGGTTAACGCGCCCAAAGTATCGGCAAGCATGTCTTTTTGCGCGTCCCAAATATCGCCTTGAGAACCCAAGAACTCCAGTCCGGCCTCTCCGCCGTCGATAACGGCATATTGCCATTCGATGATTTCATAGGCGGCAGCCACACTCATAATGAAGAACAGTGAGAAAAATAAGGCCAACGGCAGGTTGCACAGCTTGCGGCGCAGCAGCCACTCAGCCATTGGATAGGCGTAGAAGCCGATGATGTAATGGGCAATACGGTCGTAATGATTGCGGTTTTCGCCCAAAATCGGTTCAAAAAAGCGGTTGATGGATTCAAACGGTACATCGGCAAAAGTGTAGTATGCACCGATGGAATGCATAATCAGCCAAAAACTCATGAATAAGTAGGCCAAGTTGCTGAAGCGGAAAATGCGGTAAGTGGCAACCAGGAGGAAGAATACGGATGCTACGGGGATGATTTCGGCGTACCAGACTGCACGGTCATGAGGATTAATGCCTGACCAAACAATAAGGGCGAAGATAATTGCAGCAAGAAAAATGGGAAAGATTGGAGAGGGTTTATTCATGTTGTGTGTATGTAATAACAATGGTTACGTATTGTATAACGAATCGGCAGGGCTGGAAGTTTCGAGTATTCAAGGCCGTCTGAAAATAACTTTCAGACGGCCTGAAGTTTAGCCGTTCCAGAAATAACGGGTAATGTGGAAAAACACGGGTGCGGCAAAACAAATCGAATCCACGCGGTCAAGCATGCCGCCGTGGCCGCGTATCATATTGCCCCAGTCTTTGACGCCGTAATCGCGTTTGATAGCAGACATAACCAGGCCGCCAAAGAAACCCATCAGGCAGACGATAAAGCCGATAACGGCCGCTTGGCCGTGGGAGAACGGCGTAATCGGCGCCATTAGCGCGGCAATGGCTGTGGCCGACAGAATACCGCCGACAGTGCCGGAAATGGTTTTTGACGGCGAAAGCGAAGGCATGATTTTTGCACCGCCAATCAGTTTGCCCCAAACGTATTGCAATACATCCGATACTTGCACCACGCCAATCAGGAAGATTAGCAACAGAATATTGTTGCTATTATCGAAGCCGTCCAAGTCTAGAAACATCAGCGCCGGAACATGGGACAGACAGAAGATGCAAATCATCGCCATCCATTGCGTTTTGGCGGCGCGTTCCAAAAAATGCGCGGTTTGGCCGCTGAGGCTGGCAATAATCGGCAGTATCAAAAAGCCGTAAACCGGAATAAAAATGCTGAACATGCCGTACCAGCCGTCATAGACGAAATAGTATTGCACCGGCAGCAACAGGTAAAAGCAGACCACCATGCTGTAATAGTCGCTGCGGCGGCGATAGACGAGGGTCATAAACTCGCGCAGTGCGGCAAATGAAATCAGGAAAAACAGTATAACCGTCCCGATTTTGCCGAACCAAAACGCGCCCAGCAACACCAGCGTCATCAGCCACCATGCGTAAATACGGGCGTTGAGGTTGGCGATGGTGGCATTATCTGCGCCGTTTTTGCGCTTAAGCCATTGTCCGATGATGCTGGCAAAACACAATACGGCAAACACGCCGACAAAAATATAGCTGGCTTGCGGAGTCAGATGAGCGGCGGCTTGTTCGACAATGATTTGTTGGGAAGTCGTAGAAAGGCTCATGCTTGTCCTCCTTTGTTTTGCTGAACTTCAGGTTCATTTTGGCGAAGCTCGCTGCGGTCGTTTTCAGACGGCCTGAGTGCCAGCAGCGCTTCACGGCTGCGTGTCAAAAAGCTGTCTTTGTCTTCGTTTTCCTGCAAGGTAAGCGGTTGTCCGATATGGACTTCACACAAAAGCGGGATAGGCAGGATTTTGCCTTTTGGCAGTACGCGGCTGATGTTGTCGATCCAAATCGGCACAAATTCGGTATTGGGTTTGCTTTTTGCCAGATGATAAATGCCGGACTTAAACGGCAGCAGGATGGTGTTGTCGTCAGTGTTACGCGTGCCTTCAGGGAAAATAATCAAAGAGTCGCCTGCGTTCAGCGCATCTTTCATCTGTTCGGTAATCGCTTGCGGATTATCGCTATGGCGCGGAATCAGCAAGGCGTTGAAAACATTTTGAATGATGAAGCATTTGAGTTTGCTCGTCAGCCAGTAATCCGAACCAGCGACAGGGCGCGTGGACAAGCGCCAGCGGCGGGGCAGGGAAATCCACACCAATACAAAATCACCATGGCTGCCGTGATTGGCGTAATAGACTTTTTGGTGCTGATTGAATGTCAGCTCGCGTGGGCTTTTAGGGCGTACGCCCGTAAGGAAAGAGACCGACAGACACAAGGCTTGGTCGGTCAGCCAGGCAAGTTGTTTTTTGAGGAAGTTTTTCATTGTTTCTGCCTTTTGAAGTGAGATACCGCTCTAGATCTGGTTTGGGTAAATTAGCAAAAATAATCAAATGCTTTGGATAAGCAAAATTAAAAATTGTGCGGCGGTCAGGTATAAGCTTTTGCGCCATAAGGAAAGTGCGCCGTTTATCCGTTGGGTCAAAGTACGGCTGCCTGAAATTTGACGCAAACCGTTTTGCTGTAAGGCGTGGTCGAAGTCTTCAGGAGAGTAGCGGTTGTCGGCAAAGTCTTGGAACACGCGACGGTCGAAGTGAATGCGGATATGGCAGTACAGCAAAACTGCTGCCAAGACAAGTTGCACCGCAAACCATGCGCCGCCATATTTTGCCGACAAGGCGAGCAGCAAGGCATTGCAGGCGGCAACATAATGTGCGGTAGAGAGCAGGTGGGCAGTAATACGGCTGTCGGTTGCGTTGTCCATCATTATCCTTGTTTTAAATAGTTGGCAGCAGCTTCGACTACTTGGGCAGTGGCCAGCGATAATACCATTTGTGGCCGAGCCTGCTTGAGTTCGGCCTTTGCCTGTGCCAAGTCTTTGCAGCCACCATAGACCAGCAGCCACGTCAGCACCACTGCGGCACTTCTTCCATAACCTAAAGCGCAACATACCAGCACTTTGCCGTGTTTTTGGCGCAAGGTTTCCAATATCAAGGCCGTCTGAACCAAATCGTTTTCAGACGGCGTTACCATATCCAGTAAAGGCAGAGTGCGATATTCTCCCTGATAGCTACAGCAGGGATATTCGGCGCATACATCCAATACAGCAGGCAGATGGTTTGAAATACCCAAAACGCTGCCAATCCATACATCATGGCGGACTTGTGCCATTTTCGCCTTACCGCGTAACCAATACGCCATGTTTAGCCGTACACCCACCAGATAAGGCAATAGCAAAACCGTCGCTGCTGCCGATAATTTACCGTTAGCCTGTTTTTGGAAGAAGGCTACATTTCCAGTTAAATAGGCAAAAGCCACCATCAGCAAAGACACGCTAATCCATATCAACCACAGCCACGCTCCACCCAGCAATGCGGGTAACGCCGTCAAACACGCACCAAGCAAATATAACAACGCAATCTTTTTTGAGTGTACATTACTCAAGCCCAGTTTTAACGGTGAAGTCATCTGACGCGGAAAAGCCCACAACACTAGCCAGCCGAGCAATGCTCCGGTCGGCACGTCGATAAAATGATGTTGATAAGTCGTCAGTACCGATAAGGCAATCAGGCTTTGCCATAAGAAAAGCGGCAGGCAGATTTTGGGAAAGCGCGTCCAATAAAAAGCACCCACGATAATCGCTAACGCGATATGCAAAGATGGCGCTTGGTTGTATGGCAAATCAAACGCAGCCAATGAATCAAACAGCCAGCCTGACAGCCCATCGGCGGGCGGTTTAGGCCACCCAAAACGCAGCGGAAACAGCACGAAGCAAGCAGTCGCAATCAGTTGGGCAGCTACAAGGTGCGCTACATATCGGTTTTGTTCATGTGTATCACGGCAAAGAAAAAATGCCGCGGCATACATCAGGTTCAGCGACCAATAAGGCACAATCGTCCATGCCCAAAACGGAATATTGCTTTCCCATGCAAAAGCGATTTCAGGCACATAGTCCAGCGATGCCGCAAAGTGGTTGGAGAGGCCGTAGCTGGTGTAGAACAGGATACCGACTGAAATCAGCTTGAGCAGGGAGGTTTTGAGGGAGGGTTTCATGGATAGGTACATGGTTTAAATAAGGCCGTCTGAAAGTTAAAAAATTGTTCAGACGGCCTTTATTTTTATTTCTTCACTGCCAAGCTCACGGTGAAAATACCGTCTTCGTCTATCCATTGATGGATTTTTTCAAAACCGGCTTTTTCAACCAACTGATCCATTTCCTGCTGACTGCGGCGGCGCATTACCCAGTTTGGGCTGCCTGCTTTGTGGCTGGTCAGGGCGCGGGCAATCATTTCCAGTTGCGGATGCCAAGGTTGGCCGGTGTAAATCAGGTAGCCGCCGGTTTCAATGACTTCTCCGAAGCCGTAGAGCGAGTTCAAAATCAAATCATTGTCGGCAAACAATTCGTGCAAGCCGGAGACGATGCCCAGCGTTGGACGCGGCTGCAAATCGTGATAATTGGCGCGGTCGTAGGCATTGACTTCATTGAAGGTTACCGTGTTTTGTAAGCCGCGCTCGGCAATCAGCTTGCGGCCGGCTTCGACATTAATCGGGCTGTAATCGCGCAAGCGTACTGAATCAGGTAATGTATCGGCAGTCAGGGCATCTAATACATAGCGGCCATGACCGGATGCAATATCCAAAACGTGTACAGGTTTGCCTGCTTCACGCAGTTTGGCTGAGGCCGTCTGAATGGCTTTGCCGATATTGACTTTGCGTTGGCGGATACCGCGCCAGCCGATGGCGTTGAGATAGTATTTGTCCACCCATACACCGAAAGCATTGCTGCCTTGCGGTTGATTGCGGTAAACGTAATCCAGTGTGCTGCCTGAATCAAAACCTATTTCTTGACCGATTCTCAAGCCTTCACTCCAGCGCGAACCCAGTTTGAGCGAGGTGCGATATGTTGCCCAAAATGCGCCGCGAGGCGTGCAAACAGGCAAAGGCGTCGCCAGTTCGTCAGCTTCGCGACGGCTGTCTCCAAATAAGTGCGCTTGAGTCAGATCGACTTGTTGCAAAGGCTGATTGAAACGCTCGCGGATAAAACGGCGCATTTCAACAAAAGCGATTTCACGGTTTTGTTCGCCTAAAGTATCGTGGTAGAAACCGGGTAGGATATGGCGCTCTTTAATATGGCTGCCCAAACGGTTGTAGAAATCGTGTTGCGGTTTGTGATGAACGACCCAATCGCTGCCTGAAATCAACAACTGTACAGGCGTAGTAATGGCTTGCGCATCGGCAACCACACGTTCAGCGGCTTCGTATAAACCAAGCAGGATACGCACAGAAATAGCACGGGCAATAAGCGGATCATTGTCATAGCTTTTTTGACGTTCGACATTGTGGGTCAGATAGTGGGCTTTGACGTAACTGTTTACAAAGAAATTACCACGCCATTTTTGCATAATTTTCAAACCGGTACGGGCAAACGGAACATAGAGTTTGACTTTGAACGCAGGCGAAGCCAATACGGCGCAACGGATTTTCGGCGCGTAGTCGTGCAGCCAAGTAGAAACCAATACCGCGCCGACGCTTTGCGCGATCACGCAGATGTTTTCGGGCTTGATGCCGTATTCGCTTTGGATGTGGCGGATAAAATCATCTACATCAGCAACCGAAGTGCTGATACTCGGACTATCGCCGCGTTCACCGGGGCTGTAACCATGACCGCGCGCATCCCAAGCGAAATAGGAAAAATCGTTGAAACCCAGCTCATCCGCCACAAACATCATCCGGCCGGAGTGCTCATGCCCGCGATGGAACAGCACAATGGCTTTGTCGGAAGAACCATTGGCAGCAGGGCGATAGCGGTAGAAAAGCGAAGTACCGTCTTGGGTAGAAAAGTATTTTTGCTGTTCGGACATGAGAAACTCCTAATAGTCATGTTTTTTGAACAGTATCATGACATATCGGACAAATGCAATGATGGAGAGAAATGGTAAAAGATGATTCCAAATTTCACTTAAAACTGATGACAGTGATTGTTAAAAGGTTAGATAGAGGGTGTTTGGATAACCTTACAAATTACTACCGACATATCATCATAAACTCTTTGTTTCGCTATTAATTTACGAAACACAGTCAGGCGGGACTTATCGTTATCATGTTGTTGCCAAATTTTTTCTCTTATTTCTTTTGAAAGGGCGTCACTTAGGCCGTCTGAACAAAGCAGCAGGCTTTCTCCTGCTTTAAGCGTAAGTTCGATATGGCACATTTTGTCTTGGAAATCGGAATAATCTGCTACTAGATAAGAAGAAACGCCGCCATATATGGTGGCAAACCCTTCTTCTTTTTTATCCGACAAACCATCCAGCAATTCGGAGAGTATCGAGTGATCTTGGGTCAGTTGCTTCCATTTTCCTTGTGTATCAATCAAATAGGTGCGACTGTCGCCTACGCTGATAATTTTGGTTTTGCCGGTGGTTTGGTCGATTTCGGCGGCAACAAAAGTGGTTGAGGAACCAAAATAATCCTCTGCTAACTCTTTAGATAAAGCGGTTTGTATATGATTGATGGTTTGACGGCTGAGTTGGGCTGTATGGCTTAATAAGTGCATGGCTGATTTGCTGGCTTTTTCGGGACGGTTGCTATTGGAAATGCCGTCGGCTATCCCGATGATAAAGCGTGGACGGGTTTCAAGACGTGTTTCAGCGGTTTTGAGTTTATATTGAAACACTTGCTCGCCGTTAAAAAGGGCATCTTGGTTGTGCTGTTTGTTGCTGCCAATTTGTTGGCAAAAGGTGATTTCGCAAAAGTTGTTCATGGTTTGTCCATTTGTTGGGTGAATATTCGCTGCAGGCTTTTCATCGTTTCTAACCCTCCGGATTTACACTTGGGCAATACGTTTGAAATTTGACGATTAAGGTTAAAGGCCGTCTGAACAGTTTTCAGACGGCCTTTACTGCGTTTAACCAAGCACTAATTAACTGCTAATTTTGCTGTGTTTTAATACATCCATCGAAACCCGAATACACATTTGAAAAGGAAATCAAACATGAAAAAATTCTTATTGACCGCCATCGTTGCTTTGTCTGCCGCTACTGCCGGTGCCAGCGATTACATCGAACACAAAATCTACAGCGACAAAAACTTCGAGCAAAACCGTGCTAAAGCCGTAAAAATGTTGGAGCAACGCGGCTATCAAGTTCACGATGTTGAAGCCGATAGCCGTCGCGGCCAGCCTGTGTTGGATATCGAGGCTTTTAAAGATGGCCGTGAGTACGACATTGTTTTGTCTTATCCTGATTTGAAAATTATTAAAGAACGCATCGACTATTAATATTTTGATGCAAAGCGGATTGTCGCAGGACTTTGGGGTTCTGCGGCAGTTTGCTATTTAGGTATTTAAAGAATGTAAGCAGCATGTAAATTACCTAAAATAAATGAACTAAATATGTTTTTTATTTTCCATTTAATTCAAAGTGTTTGATGTTGGGAGTCATGATATGGATTTGAATGATTGGAAGGAAGACGGCCGGCAGAAGCAGATGGGAGACCAAGGCAAACCTTTAAACGACGGCGTATCTGCCGATTCCCAACAGGACGTTGATTTTTGGGATCGCAATCGAAACAATACTGTTGAAAACGAAGTTGGTGTTGCGGCTGAAGCGGTAGAAATTCAGGAGGTGGTAGAAGGTCAGGAAGCAGTTGAACATCCTGAGATGCCGTCTGAAAAAAGTAAAAAGAAAACCAAACGCAAAAAAGACAAGGCAAAAAAGAAAAAAAATAAAGCCGAAGATTTGAATGCGCCTGATTTGTTGGGTACGAATAAGGGCGTGGAAACCATGTTCCGCAACGCCGTACGCTCGGAGATGGAATTGTTGGCGCTGGCGGCAACCAAAGCGAATATTATGATTTCGCTGAATGGTTTTATCGTGTCTGCACTGATGATTTCGGGCGCGTTTATTTTTTCATCGTCGCCCGAATTTTTGATTCCGGCCAGTACGTTTATGATTACTGCCGCCGCGTCTATCGTGTTTGCGTTGCTTTCTGCTTCACCGGAACGTATCGGCAAAATGCAGGCGGCGCGAACATGGTTTAAGGATTTTATCCGCGGCCGTTCTAAACTGCGGGATTTGAAAACCCGCCTCAGTAGTACCGAAACGCGCTTTTTTGGCGGCAGCCAACCCAATATTTTGATTTATGAAGACCGTGTGAAACTGCAAAAAGATCAATATTGGGAAATGATGCAGGAGATTATGGGCGACCGTAAACAAATCTATGAAAAGATGAGCGACCATCTTTATTGGCTTGGTTTGTTGGCGGACAAACAGTTCAAATACATCAATTTGTCTTACGCGGTATTCCGCTGGGGCTTACTGGCTTCACTGGTGGCGTTTATTGGCGTGAAAACATTGCCGTCATTGCTGATACCGCCGGCCAACAATGCGGCAGAGTTGCGTTCGATGGGGATCAATATGTTTAACGGTGTGTACGAGCCTTCCGCCGTACAACAGCTTCCGGACGGCAATTTGTTGATTGCGGAAGACGAACCCAACCATGCGTTCAGTATTGTCAGCATTGATAAAACCGGCAGGTTTGTGGAAGACGAGGCATTGGATACGCGCGTGATTACCGGTTTCAAACGCCGTCTCAGCGACTTGGAGGCTTTGGCGCGCGATGATGAAGGCTTTATCTACGCGCTGACTTCACATTCGCGTACCCGTAAAGGCAACCGTTCGCCCGACCGCGAACACCTGATGCGCTTTAAAATCCAAGACGGCAATGTGTTGGGGCTGACCAGCTACGACAATCTGACTCAGGTTTTGGAAACCGATCACAAGCTGCATGATTTGATTCGCGAGCGAACCAAGGCTGAAGTTTCTTTTGAAGAAATCAATATTGAGGGCATGGCGTTTGATCCGGTGAAAAAACGTCTTGTTTTGGGCTTCCGTGATCCTGAGTTCAACAATATGGCTTTGGTCGCATTTATCAGCAACCCGAAAGATGTGTTTGAGCGCAATGCCAAACCTGAATTTGATGAAGTGGCGGTGATTGATATTGATGGCGGCGGTATCCGTTCCCTCAACTATGATCCTGTGTTGAAAACCTACGTGATTGCTAATGAAGTGAAGGATGAGAATGGACAGAAATTCTCGCAACTGTGGACTTGGAGCGGTAACCCGACTGATGAACCGCAAAAAATCTCTCTGCCTAACCTGCAACACATCACTAACGTTGAGGCCGTCGATTCGATTACCGTTAACGGCAAGCCGCAGATGATTCTGATGGGCGATGAAGGCAATGCTTCGCAGAAAATTACTGCCAAGTATATGTTGGTAGATTACAGTCAACTGGGTAAACAGTAAGTTATCTTCGCTGACGAATAAAAGGCCGTCTGAAACCGATAGTTTATGGTTTCAGACGGCCTTTTTGTTTTCAGTAAAACAGGTTGATGGGTTTGAATACTCTAATCAATGATGATTAACCCAAGAACGTGGATAAGTTTCAGACGGCCTTCAAGCCATTGATGACACGTTTGTAGCAGGTGTAAACCAGTGCCGCGCAGGCCAGCCACATAAGGATATAGAAAGTCGAATGGAAGCTGCCGGCGATTGCATACCATACGGCCAATGCGCCGATAAAGAATGCGCGGTCGCTTTTGCCGAATGGCCCGTCATAACGACGGCCGTTGCCATGAACTTGTCCCAAAACGCCGCAAAACTCGGTCATTGCCGCCAGCCAAATAAACAGGGCAATTTGTACGCCACCGAAGGGCGCGATAAAGGCAAAAGGCAGATATAAAGCAGCATCGGCGGCAATATCGGTGATTTCATTCAAATAGCCGCCCAATGCCGATTGTTGGCCGAACTCTCGTGCCAGCATACCGTCCATCGCATTCAGTGCCATACGGACAAACAACCAGATCGGTAAAAGCCAGAATAATGTGGATACACCTGCAAACAATGCTAAAAGCAAACCGATCAAAATGGAAACGGCGCAGGCAAACAGGGTAACCTGATTGGCAGTAATGCCTTTTTGATACAGTCTCTTAACAATGGGGCGCAACAGGTTTTGGAATTTTGGTTTCAGGGCGTAGATGCTCATGATTATGCTATATAAAAGAAAATGAAGTGCCGTGATTATAGACGAAATCCGTTATAATCCGTCAATCTTCGAATCACGCGGTTCGCAAACCTCCCGCGTTAACAAAACTAGGAATTTACTATGGAAAAACAGCAGGCCCTCGTTATTTTTTCGGGCGGGCAGGATTCAACAACCTGCCTGATTCAGGCAATTCAAACCTATGGCCGTGAAAATGTGCAGGCTATCACTTTTCAATATGGGCAACGCCACGCCATCGAATTGGAGCGCGCGCGTTGGATTGCCCAAGATTTGGGTGTAAAGCAGACGGTACTCGATTTGAGCCTGATGCAACAGATTACGCATAATGCCTTGATGGATGATACGGCATCCATTGAAACAGCTTCAGACGGCCTGCCCAATACATTTGTAGATGGACGCAATGCTTTGTTTTTGCTTTATGCCGCCATTTACGCCAAAGGGCAGGGGATACGCCATATCATTGCCGGCGTATGCGAAACCGACTTTTCCGGTTATCCCGACTGTCGCGATGTGTTCGTCAAGTCGATGAATGTTACGCTGAATCTGGCTATGGATTACGCTTTTCAAATCCACACGCCCTTGATGTATTTAACCAAAGCGCAAACATGGGCATTGGCGGATGAAATGGGTGTGTTGGATTACATTCGCGAGCGGACGCATACCTGTTATAACGGCGTGGTCGGCGGTTGTCATGAATGCCCGAGCTGTATTTTGCGCGAACGCGGCTTGTCAGAATATTTGGAAAGTAAAAAGGCCGTCTGAATCAAGAGGGGCCTATATTTCCAATATCCAGTAATACGAAAAGGCCGTCTGAACAATTCGTTTCAGACGGCCTTTGGCTATGTGTTTTGTTCTGCTTAGAACAGCAAATCTTCCGGTTCGCTGCTTGCCGGAGCCTCTTTTACAGGCGCAGAGGCCGGGGCAGTAGCCGGTTCGGAAGCGGCTTTAGGCACGGAAGCAGGCGTCTCGGCAGGAGTGGTTGCCGGTTTGGCAGCAGGTTTTGCCGGTTTCACCGGAGTCGGACGAACGCTTTGTTTCGGTTCGGATGCTGCTTTGTTTGTATCGTCGGTAGCATCGACTTCGATTTCAGTGCCTTGAGGCAATACCACATCTTTAGCAGGAGCCGGTTTCGGTATGACTTTTGGTTTGCTGTAAGCATCCGTGCCGCTGGTCCATGCCAAAGACTTCAAAGGTGATTTGAGTTTCACGCCTTTGGCGCAGGTCAGACAGTTTGCCGCGCCGGTGCGTCCTTTCAGGATTGCATCCACACGCGCTGCAGGAATGGTTTTGCCGTGCGCTTTTGCCCAAGCGGCAATGCTTTTTTTCAGGGCAGCCGTATCAAGGTTTTTCTTGTTGTACGGGTCGCGATAGGCAGCCAGCCACAAGTTTTGGTTGGCATCTTCGTTCAGGCTTGCCATTTGGTAGATAACGGAGGCAGGAGCACCTGTTGCGATGGTTTTGGCAAATTCCAATGCATCAGGCGATTTCATGCGCACGCAACCATGGCTGCGGACACCGGGCACGCTGGCAGGGGCATTGGTGCCGTGAATGCCCAGGCTTAATTTGGGGTCGCCAAGACGGACAAATACGGGACCAAGCGGATTATTCGGGCCGGCAGGTACGCTTTTTACGCCGTCATTGCGTTCTTTTTGGATGGATTTAGGGATATGCCAAACCGGGTTGTAGGCTTTGGCGCCGATTTTGTGTTCGCCCAGTGTAGTTTGGGTCATGGCTTTACCGACGGCAACAGGATAAATTTTGCTCAGTTTGCCGTTGTCGTAGAGGAACAAACGCTGTTGCGTAATATTGATAACGACGTGTTGTCCGGAAGAGGCGGGAGAGACGTCTGGAATAAGTGTGTTTGCAGCAGCGGCCGAGGTCAGAAGGGCGGCTGTCAGGCCAAGGAATAATTTTTTCATGTCGTCTTTTTTTTGTAGGGATTGAAATGAAAGTTTTTGGCGCATGATACCTGAAACTCTGTGTTTTTGTGAGAAAATATGCGCTTTCGGTATTGAAAGACAGTCAGAAGGCCGGTAAGCGGCTGTCTGACGGAAACGGTATGAGTGTGAAAGAACGGTATCAAGAGGCGGAAGTTTTTTCTTTGGATTATGAGGGCAGGGGTGTTGCCAGAGTCGATGGGAAGACTGTATTCATCGGCGGTGCGCTGCCCGGAGAGCGTGTAACGTTTGCCATTCATAAGGAAAAAAAGCAGTTTGCAGAAGCTCAGGTCGAAACGGTTTTAAAACCTTCTTCCGAACGCGTTGAGCCCGCTTGTTGCTATTTTGATACATGTGGTGGCTGTTCGCTCCAACATGTTTCCTTTGGCGCGCAAGTTGCATTAAAGCAACGGATTTTAGAAGAGCAGTTGGAACGGATAGGTAAGGTCAAGCCTGAGATAATTTTGCTCCCTTTATATGGTTACTCCTGGTATTATCGCGATAGAGCACGTTTAAGTGTTTCGATGGATAAGCAAGGCCGTCTGAAACTCGGTTTTCAGGCCAAAAAAAGCCATGATGTCGTCAATATCCGCCATTGCCATATTTTGCCTAAGCATGTGTCCGATAGGTTGCCTGATGTCCGCAATTTGCTGCAAAAGCTGCATGATGACGGTGTGAAAGTGAAATTTGTTGAGTTTTATTGCGGAAAAAATGTGACCGTATTCAACATTCGTTTCGTAAATCAACCGTTTGGACAAATATTAAGCGAATTGCGTAATTGGTTTGATAAGATATTGTCGGGTGCTGAAAAGGCATGGCAAATATGGCTGCAGGATCATGCCGAGTCCTTGCCGTTTTACCCTGAGAACGCGCCTGCCCTGAACTATACTTTTGCTCAATTTGATGTGGAAATGCCTTACAAGCCGGGTGATTTTACGCAGATTAATGCGCAATTGAACGAAGTGATGGTGGCAAGGGCGGTCAGGCTTTTAAACCCTCAAAAAGGGGAGAGGATTGCCGATTTGTTTTGCGGTTTGGGCAATTTTAGTTTGCCGCTGGCAAAAAGTGGTGCATCGGTTGTCGGTATTGAAGGTGCCGATTATTTGGTCGATAGGGCAAGGGAAAATGCACGCCTGAATCGTTGTGCCGAGAATATGACGTTTTCTGTTGCAGACTTGTTCGATACCGATGAAAAAACTGTTGAGTCGTGGGGGCAATTTGACAAGATGTTGCTGGATCCTCCGAGAAACGGGGCTTATGCTGTTGTCAAATCGCTACACAAGCCGTTTTTGCCTCAGAAGATAGTGTATGTTTCGTGCAATCCATCAACATTTGCACGAGATGCCGGTGTCTTGGTTGATAAGGGCTATAAGTTTAAGGCGGTAGGAATCATGAATATGTTTGCACAAACCTCGCATGTTGAATCCATTGGTGTGTTTGAGTTGTAAATTGGTATCAAGTCCTTTATGGGGGTAGGGTTTCTAATGTGAAAATGGGTGCGTTCATGTTATCATCATTCGTTTTGGGAATTAATAGCGTTGAAGTTGCGTGTAAAGCAACAGATGTTAATAAATGCAGTTTGCAGCACAAGACCGGGAGGTGTTCTTGAACTATCAACTTTTAACTATTCTTTTGCTGGTGCTTTTTTTGCTGGTGTTGGTTTTTGTTCGTCATAAACAAAGTAACAATTCAGACAAACAAAGCGTACATGCATCAAAAAGCGGCCGTACATCTGCTGCTCATACAGCCTCCTCTGAGGATGGAAACGACTGGATTGAGAAAGTCAACCAGACAGTTTCCAATGCGGATAATCAAGACTGGGAATGGGGCGGAAGCGGATCAAACGATGCAACAGCTTCTGTTTCCGCACAAGAAGTCGATCCGTTGACCGAATATCAGGTTTATAAACAGTTCGGCTATGAGAGTAAGGCTGCAGAGTCTTTGGCCGGTTATCTCAATACTTTGGAAGACGGCGCTCCGGAAAAGCTGGTTCATGAATTAATCGGTTTGAATCTGCGGGTCGGTAATATCGACATGCTGGCGGATACACTTGAGCGTCATAGTGCCTCACTTTCAGAAGATAGTGTAGCCGAATACCTGAAAGCCGGTCTGGCTTTGGATTCTACTAACCTGCGCCTGCGTGTTTTTGCCGAGCATCATCTTGGTTGGAATATGCAGGAAGTCGATCGTCAAATTGGCGAACAAAGCGGTTTCGAAGTTGCTTCCGACGGACATATTGCCTTTGAGAACGATTCGGTTGAACGTATTGTCGTTCCTGGTATGGGCAAACATGCGCCTATCGTATTAGGTAAGAAAGATTTTGGCGAAATTAGCCCTGAAGAGATGGGTGCGGTTATTGGTTTTGCCAAACCGGAACGCAGTGCAAAAATCCTGAAAGACAAGATTAGCTACGAGACTGCTTTGCATCAATACAACAAAGCAATCCAAACTTCTGCGAAGCCTGCTGATCTCATTATCGATGCCTTGCGTCTGGATTATCAGAATGAAGAAGTAGGGCAGTTTGCCAAGCATCTGTGGAAGCTTTACCACTCTTTGGGTCAATATGGCCGTCAAGTAAAAGAACGTATGCTTGGTTGGGGTTATAGCCTTGGTTATCACGAAATTTTTGATGATTTGGAAAAAGGGCCGTCTGAACAGCAAATTAAAGAGATTGGCTTGAAACGCGGTTATATCCAGCCAAGTTCTTTGCAGATGAAAGCCAAATATCGTGAGTTGGTTCAAAAAGACTCTTCAGTCATCAGCGCGAGCTCTTCACCTGCAGATGAAGCCGTGAAAGAAGTCGAATCTTTGTTGGCCTATGGTCAGTTGGATTTGGCCATCGGTACTTTGGAACAGGCTGTTTTGCAGTATCCTCAAGAATCGCAGTTATACATTATCTTGTTTGATTTGTACGAACGCGTTGAAGATTGGGGACGTTTGGAACAATTTCTGCGCTTGTTGCGTGAACGTGTTGTCAGCCTGCCTGAAGAGGTTGTCTTGGCAATGAGCCGTCTCTTGCAACGAATGAACCAATATTCAAAAAAATAAGATAATCGTAGAAAGTACGAGTGATGAATAATCATTTACCAAAAATTAAAACCATACGGGTTATGTTACAGGAGATGGGTGAGCAACAGCAGGCGGTATTCCGTATGGCATTTAAAATGCACAATACGACGAATTACGTCATCGTTTCCCCTGATTCTGATGAAAAACCGGATTTGGTATTGGTTGATACCGATACTCCGGCAGGTGTAGAAGCTTGGAAAGAGTCGAAGAAAACTTATCCGGAAGTACCTGTGGCTATGTTTTCTTCCGAGTTGCCGACAGTAATGACTCCTTATTTGGCTAAGCCGGTCAAATTTGATACCTTGTTTCCTGTTTTGCGCAGCCTGGCTCAAGGTGGCAATGTTTTTGAGCCGTCTGAGCAACAAGCGGCTGAAGAGAATAAAAGACAATCAAATTCCGATGGCACTAGAAAAGCAACCATTCGCCGATTTAATCCAAATAAAGGCTTGTTGGGCGCGCTGAAATTTGCCAGTCAAGGACATCAAGATGTTGCTGTCTTGCATGAAGGCAAGCCGATATTAATCGTGTTTCCTAGTATTCAGCGTGTACTGTTGACAGTCAGTGCCAATGAGTTGGAGAAATTGTGTAAGAACGATAACTTGGCTGTCGTGTGTAAGGCTGTTCCTGATAATCCTCAATGGAAAGAAAAAGCCAAAGTCACCATTATGTCATGCTTGTGGCAAATGGCTATTTGGACTGCATCAGGCCGTCTGATTTATCCGATGACGCCGCAAACTGTTTTTACACTCAAGCGGTGGCCAAACTTAACCCGTTTGGCA
The DNA here is from genome assembly GCF_001837635.1 of Neisseria sp. HMSC070H10. Classification (NCBI taxonomy): domain Bacteria; kingdom Pseudomonadati; phylum Pseudomonadota; class Betaproteobacteria; order Neisseriales; family Neisseriaceae; genus Neisseria; species Neisseria sp. HMSC070H10. The sequence goes on along the minus strand of NZ_KV833380.1, from coordinate 96,285 downwards.
CATGTTCCGGAATCTATGCGTCTGTCGGCATTTCTGACGAAAACGTCTGTTAATCTGAACATCCTCTATAAAGTTATGCCTTTAGAAATGCCTGATATTTTGAACTATTTATCGGCAACATATATGACCGGCTTTTTGGCGACAGATACAGAGTTTGCAACTGATGCGAACAATACGCCTTCATTGAACGAACAGATTGATGTGAATAGCAAAGACGTACCTGAAACAGCAATGAGCAAAGAGGCTCAAAAAATTGCCGGTCCGTCGAAAGAACAACCTCGCGGCCTGTTGCAACGCCTGATGCGTAAGTTGCTGGGTAAATCGTAAAGGACACGTCATGAAAGAAAATAAAATTATCTTTACCGGTCCTGTTGGCGTAGGTAAAACCACTGCAATTTCAGCTTTATCTGATGAACCACCGGTTCAAACCGATGCATCCGCATCCGATATGACACTTGTCCGCAAGGGGTACACGACTGTAGCGATGGATTACGGTGTCATTCATTTGGATGAGGAAACCAAGGTCCATCTTTATGGTACGCCTGGTCAGGAGCGTTTTAATTTCATGTGGGAAATTCTGAGCCAAGGCAGTATGGGTTTGGTGCTTCTTTTGGATAATACAAGAAGCAATCCATTGAAAGACTTGCAATTCTTCTTGGATGCATTCCGGGAATTGCTGAAAAAAGCGCCTTTGGTTGTAGGGGTAACGAAGATGGATATCCGATCCTTACCAAGCGTGGATGTTTATCAAAAATATTTAGCACAGAATAATTTTAATGTACCGGTTTTTGAGATTGATGCGCGTCGAGAAGACGATGTAAAACAATTAGTTACTGCTATGTTGTTCTCAATTGACCCCGGATTAGAGGTATAAGATGGAAGCGACACTTTCTTTACAAGCAAATTTATATCCTAAGATTACACCGGCGGGTGCGTATTATGCTGTTTCAAATGATACGCCCAGTGCCAGCAGAACTTTATTGTATGGCCTGTTGCGTGCAGAGCCGTCTGAAACCATCAGCAGCGAAAAAATCTTGGCATGGGCGGATACCAGCGACATCAATACCGCTTTGAACCTACTGTATCGCCTCCAACGCTTGGAATTTTTGTATGGTGATGAAGAAATCAGCACAGACGATATCCATTTGACTGACGAGCAATTGCCTACATTGTTGGAACAGTTGTCTAATTCTGGCAAAGCTTTATTGGCTGATGAAAACGGTTTGTATTTTGCCAATGCTAATTTCCATCACGAGGCTGCGGAAGAGTTGGGCCTTTTGGCGAGTGAAGTGGCCAAAATGGAAGACAAACACCGTCTTTTGATTCGCAATAACCTGCATATCAATAATAGTGCATGGGGTATTTGTGATCCTTCAGGCCAAAGTGAATTGACCTTTTTCCCCCTGTATATTGGCATGACCAAGCTGATTTTGGTAATTGGCGGAATGCCTGACTTAAATAAAGAGGCTTTTGTTACTTTGGTTAAAGTGCTGTACCACCGATACGGCAGCCGTTGATTTTTGCCTGACCGATATTTATTTTAGAATGGAGCGACTATGCAACAACTATTAATCTCTGTATTAAGCGATTTGAACAATACCTCTGCTGATATCACTGCTTCTGCAGTTATTTCTACAGACGGCCTGCCGATCGCAACCATGCTGCCTTCCCACCTGAATGCAGACCGTGTAGGTGCGATGTCGGCAACGCTTTTGGCATTGGGTAATCGTTCCGTACATGAGTTGGCTTGCGGTGAGTTGGATCAGGTAATGGTTAAAGGTAAAAATGGCTATATTCTGTTGAGTCAAGCAGGTGAAAATGCAGTGTTGGTATTGATGGCAAAAGAAAGCGGTAAATTGGGCTTGATTTTGTTGGATGCGAAACGTGCGGCCAAACAAATTGCTGAAATCTTATAAAGTTTTATAAATTAAAAAGATATAAAATATTTTTGTTTTTATATAGATTGTTGCTTGACAAGTTTCTGATATTTTCTATATAATTCCATCTTTAATTCCCCGATAGCTCAGTCGGTAGAGCGACGGACTGTTAATCCGCAGGTCCCTGGTTCGAGCCCAGGTCGGGGAGCCAAATTTTAAAACCACCATCTTGTATGGTGGTTTTTATTTTATCTATTTATTGGTATTTTAAACATATTAATAATGCGTGGTGAGATGGTTGCAGTTAATGCTTCAATTTTCAGACGGCCTACCAGCATATTTAAATATCTCATTTATTTTTTAAGCTATACATAATATTTATAGAAGAAATAATATCTTATTGTTATCTATGGAAAACGGACATACATTACATTCTTCACCACGCTTTCGGTTCGCATTAAAAAATGCGGCATGGCATTTGTTGATTAGTCTGATTTTGGCAGGATTGGCCGCTTTGTTGGTATTTGGAGTTTGGTATCCTTATCCGTATGCCGAACTGACAGGCGGATTGGCTTTATATAAACTGGTCATTTCAGTAGATATTGTTTGCGGCCCGTTGCTGACTTTGATTCTTGCCAGCCCGAGCAAGAAACTTAAAGAGAGGATTATTGATTTTTCCTTAATCGGCATGATTCAGCTGGTTGCTTTAATTTATGGTTTGTACAACGTATCTTTGGCGCGTCCAGTGGTTTCCGCATTCGAAACCGATAGGATAAATGTGGTAACTGCTGCAGAAATTGATGTCAATGACTTGAGCCATGCTCCGAAGGATTTGCAGGGTTTATCTTGGTTTGGCGTGCGTCGTGTTGGGTTACGTGAAGCAATGAGTCCAGATGAGGCTAACCAAAGTCTTGATTTGTCTTTGAAAGGTATTGAACCGAGTATGAGGCCTTCTTGGTGGTTGCCAGATTCGCAACAGGAACGTGAGAAAATTCGTAAGGTAATGAAACCGTTGTCTGTCTTGGTAAAAGCCCGTGGCATGAGTGAGGAATCAATTTTTAAACAGGCTTCATTGGAAAACAATGGGAAAGAGTTGTATTTCTTGCCGTTTACCAGTGCGCGAAGTAAAGAATGGGTTGTGATATTGAATGATCAGGCAGATTTCTTGGGTTATGCGCCGATTGATGGTTTTATCAAGTAAGAAAAGGCCGTCTGAAAGCTGGTAAGTGATGGTATAGACTGTTTTTAAAAGAAAATATGCTGTCAGACTTTGCCTTTCTTTCGTCAAACTGATAAACTGTTTGCCATTATTGTTGACCGAGGCATAAAATTTTCATGAAAGACGCAGAGCAGAGTAGTTGTTATACCGCTTCTTTCCCTTTATCTATGCCCGAAATTTGGCAGTCTGTCCGTTTTAAGCGGAACGGCTGCCTTTTTGTATTTTAAAGGAACGCTATCATTATGGATTTCAGTTGGTTGGCCGAGCCGCATACTTGGATAGGCTTTGCCACGCTTCTGGTTTTGGAAGTTGTTTTAGGTATTGATAACCTTGTTTTCGTAGCGATTTTGGCAAACAAGGTTAAACCGTCGCAACGTGATAAGGCACGGATAACGGGCTTGGGTTTGGCCGTAGTTATTCGGATTTTTATGCTGGGCTTTATGGCGCACATCATGACGCTGACTCGACCTTTGTTTGAGTTGGGCGGCTTGGAGATTTCCGGTAAAGACATGATTATGTTTGCCGGCGGTATTTTCCTGCTTTATAAAGCGACTACTGAGCTGCACGAACGCCTTGAGGGCCACAATCAATTTGCGGTTGCTGAAGGACAGAAGAAGCATTCTTCTTTTTGGGGCGTTGTGGCGCAAATCTTGATTTTGGATGCAGTTTTCTCTATCGATTCTGTTATTACGGCAGTGGCGATGGTGGATCATATTGTGGTGGCAATGGGTGCGGTTGTTGTGGCGATGACGGTGATGATTTCTGCCAGCAAACCGTTGACTGCCTTTGTGGACAAGCATCCGACCGTTGTGATGTTGTGTTTGGGTTTCTTGTTGATGATTGGTTTCAGCCTGATTGCGGAAGCCTTCCATTTCCATATTCCGAAAGGCTATTTGTATGCGGCGATCGGTTTCTCGATTTTGATCGAGCTGTTTAATCAGGTTTCGCAAAAGAATGCCCGCAAAAATGACTACATCAGTACTTCTTGGCGTAAGCGCACCGCTGAAAATGTGTTGGGTATGATGGGTATCCGCGAAAGCATTTTGGCAAAAGCAGGAGATAACGGCGGCGATGACGAGCATTTTGAAGAAAACGAAAAATCCATGATTCGCAGCGTGCTGACTTTGGCGGAGCGTCCGATTATGGGCGTGATGATTCCGCGTCGGGAAATCGAGAAATTGGATATTTCCCAAAGTCGGGAAGAACAAAATGCGCAGTTGAAAAATACGCCGTATAGCCGTTTGTTGGTTGTTGGTAAGGCAGGTGTAGATGAGCCTTTGGGCTATATCAGTAAAAAAGATTTACTGAACCAGCTGCTTGAATCGGGAGAAATCAATATTCAGACGGCCTTGCGCCAACCATTGATTTTGCCGGACAGTACGACGGCGTTGAATGCGATTGAATTGTTCCGTCAAAGCAGCGCGGATTATGCCTTGGTGGTGGATGAGTTTGGTGCGGTGTTAGGCATGGTAACCATGAAAGATTTATTGGAAACCATTGCCGGTGAGTTCCCCGAAGAGTTTGAGCGTGAGGAAGAAGAAGCTGCTCCAGCCAGTCAGGATGAAACACTGTCTGTGGATGGTGCATTGGAGTATGTGGAATTGGCTTCTCAGTTAAATCTGCCTGCTCAAGAGGAAGATGCGGACTTTCATACCGTTGCCGGCTTGATTATGGAAGAGTTGCAAAGTATTCCTGATGTAGGTGATTTCATCGATTACCATGGCTGGCGTTTTGAGGTGGTTGAGAAGGATGGGCAACGGATTGCCCGTGTGAAAATCAATCGTTTGCCGGAAGAAGAATGCTGTTAATCCCATACCAACAGAAGTAAAAAAGCTAGAAGGGAGGACTATTGGTAAAACTTTAACACAAAACCAAGCTGTACAAGCTGATGCAATTTATTTAAAAAATTTAGGTGCGACAGATATTAGGATTAATCAGCAACAGGTTAATGGAAATCTTTGTCGCGTAGGAATATGCCGCCCAGACTTGCAAGCAATGCTTCCATCAGGTAAAAGGGTGTATATTGAGTACGATCGAAGCACTTCATCGCGCGGAATACCACACGCAGATCGAATATTCAGCAATGATAAAGATGCTATTGTTATTTTAAGGACGTTAGATTGATTATGAATAACCCACAGTTTTTTTTACAAGATCATAAACCTCATACCACTCATTTGTGTTTCTTTAAAATTCCATTTAATGAGATGGTGTTACGCTTTGAGCAAAGATTGCAAGAGCTTGGTCTAATATGGGGGTGGACGGTACATCATCAAAAAGTATCTGATGAATTAAGTTTGTCGGATAAAATTAAAATGTTGGAACCTTTTGCGCTGAGATACCCCAATAAATATATTATTTTAGAGACTGCTTCTGAATGGTGCTTATATATGGAAAATGGATATCGTGGTACAGACGTATTTAGCCAACCTAGTTATCTATCCGAAACATGGGGGATACAGAATATCAGCTTATATCTTTCTCCAGATTTTAAGAAAGATGAATTTGGTGCGGTAATGTTTCATTGGCGAAATGGTGCAAATAAAATCTCAGAATATGCAGTAGAAAGTAGAACAATTATGGTGCATAAAGAAACCAGTAAAACAACTTTTGAACAAAGTGGAAAACCTTTTGAATTTGAGAACTTAACTAGCTATGAAAAAAGAATCAAAAAGGAGCGATTAACGGTTGATATGGTTGCTGAATATTGCAAACATTTTAATATTGATTTGTTTAACTTAGATTTTTATAAAGGACGTGCAGCATTATTTACAACCCATAAAAAAAAGGAAAGGCTAATATAGTAAAGGCCGTCTGAAAATGTTCAGACGGCCTTTTTATTGATTCAACTTTAGTTGCCGTAATGTCCCGAACCTAAGATTCGGTGTGAATGTGCGCCGGTTGCATGGTGGGGGTTGCTCGGAACTTGATTGCACCAACAGGCTGCAAGCCAGGCAAAAGCGGCGGCTTCGACCCATTGCGGGTCAAGATGGAGCTTGGCTGTGCTGTGCAATTTGGTGACGGGAGAAAACAGGGTTTCCAAGTCTTGCATCAAAACCGGATTGCGGATGCCGCCGCCGCAGATATAAAGATGATGAATCGCCGGAGCAGCTTGTTTGGTCGCATCAAAAATGGTTTGTGCGGTATAAAAGACCAATGTGCGCATGACATCTTCCGGCTTTTCATTACCTTTCAGACGGCCTTGAAGCCAGCTTAGGGAAAACAACTCTCGGCCTGTACTTTTGGGATAAGGGCGGCTGAAGTAAGGATGGTCGAGCAGGGAAGCGAGCAGGTCAGGGAGGATTTTGCCTTGTGCGGCTTTTTCCCCATTTTTGTCGTAAGGCTGCTGCCAAATATGTTGCATCCATGCGTCCATCAGCATATTGCCGGGGCCAGTATCGAAGCCGAAAGAAGGGCTATCGGGCGGGAGGATGCTGATATTGGAAATGCCGCCAATGTTGAGTACGGCGCGGGTTTCATTCGCATCTTGAAACAGCGCTTCGTGAAAAGCGGGGACGAGGGGCGCACCTTGACCATTGCAGGCAAGGTCGCGGCTGCGGAAGTCGCCAATTGTGAAAATGCCGGTCAGTTCGGCTAACAGGGGGAGGTTGACCAGTTGAATGCTGTAACCGTGTTCAGGCGCATGGCGGATGGTTTGTCCGTGGCAGCCGATCGCGGCAATGTCTTGAGCCGACAGGTTTTGCTCTGCCAACAGTTGCTGTACGGTTTGGGCGTATAGGCGGCTGAGTGTTTGCGCCAGGATATTGCTTCTGTGCAATTCATTTTCGCCTATGTCTTGTAGTGCCAACAATTCTTGGCGCAGGCCGTCTGAATAGGGTAGAAAGCTGTGGGTAACGGCTCGTTGCCATTGCTTGCCCTGCATTTGAATCAGTACGGCATCGGCACCGTCCATGCTGGTTCCTGACATGATGCCGATATAGTATTGGGGTTGCATTTCGGTTACAGAAAGAGGAGGTAAAACGACATTTTAACGCCTTTTGACGTTTTTACGGGAATTTCGGCATTTAATGTAAATAGTTGGTGCAAGAAAGATTACAAAAAGGTTAAAATAACGCGACTCAACATGTTTTCCAAAAGGAAACTTTCCATGGCTCAAACTCAGTCGAGTGCGAACTTGAAGCTGATTAATACGGTTTTTGCCGCTATGCTTGTGAGCATGGTCGGCTATTTTATTTATTGGGGCCTGGGTTATACCCACTACAACCACTCCGGCCTGTTTATCCTTGCTACCTTTTTCGGCGTCTTCATGGCGTTTAATGTGGGTGGTAACGATATTGCCAACTCTTTCGGTACAAGTGTCGGCTCCGGCACATTGACCATTCCGCAAGCCTTGCTGATTGCGGCAGTATTTGAAGTCAGTGGCGCAGTGATTGCCGGTGGCGAGGTAACAGATACCATCCGTAAGGGTATTGTCGATTTGAATGGCATGCATCTGGATCCGATGCAGTTTGTCTTTATTATGATGTCTGCGCTTTTGGCTGCGGCATTGTGGCTGCTTTTTGCATCTCGCAAAGGTCTGCCGGTTTCCACTACACATGCCATTATCGGCGGTATCGTCGGTAGCGCCTTATGTATGGCGGCATTGAACGGTGTGGATTCCGTTACGTTGATTCAATGGGACAAGTTGGGCGAAATTGCATTGTCTTGGATATTGTCTCCGGTTTTGGGTGGCATCGTTTCCTATCTGTTGTTTTCACGAATTAAGAAAAACGTTTTGGACTACAACTCTTGGGCCGATAATACGCTCAAAGGCATCAAGCTGGAGAAGAAAGCCTATAAAGAAGAGCATCGCCTGTTTTTTGAAGCCTTGAGTGAGTCTGAAAAAGTCGAATACGCCACCAAAATGGCGCACGATGCCCAAATTTATGATGAGCCGGACTTTGATCCCGAAGAATTGCAGTCTGAGTATTATCGCGGTCTGCACCGCTTTGACAGCCGTAAGGGCGAAGTAGATTCTTACAAAGCCCTGCATTCTTGGGTGCCGTTTATTGCTTCTGTCGGCGGTATGATGATTGCGGCCATGTTGATTTTCAAAGGTCTGAAAAATCTGCATTTGGGTATGAGCAACGTCAACAGCTTCCTGACCATTTTCATGATCGGCGCGGCTATTTGGATGGGTACGTTTGTATTCGCCAAAAGTTTGAAACGCAAAGATTTGGATAAATCGACTTTCCAAATGTTCTCATGGATGCAGGTATTTACCGCTTGCGGTTTCGCATTCAGCCATGGTGCAAACGATATTGCCAATGCGATTGGTCCGTTTGCCGCGATTATGGATGTGTTGCGTACCAACAGCATTACCGCTCAAAACGCCGTGCCGCCAATTGCCATGTTGACTTTCGGTATCGCTTTGATCGTCGGCTTATGGTTTGTCGGTAAAGAAGTGATTAAAACCGTAGGCACCAGCTTGGCAGAAATGCATCCCGCGTCAGGTTTTTCTGCAGAGCTTTCTGCCGCCGCCGTCGTGATGGCCGCATCATTTATGGGCTTACCTGTTTCCAGTACCCATATCTTGGTGGGTGCAGTTTTGGGTATCGGCTTGGTTAACCGCAATGCCAACTGGAAGTTGATGAAACCGATCGGCCTTGCTTGGGTTATTACCTTGCCTGCCGCTGCCGTTTTGTCTGTTGTCAGCTATTTGGTTTTACAAGCCGTGTTTTAATTGGCTATTTGATTTCAAAAGGCCGTCTGAAAGATAGATTTCAGACGGCCTTTATTTATTTTTGTAAGGGGTAGATTTGAGTTTGTTTTAGCGATGTATAAATCATGCTGTTCAATGTTTGAACTGATACAAGAGTAATCAAGGTAATAGAGAAATACCTTATTGGGAATATTTTAGAAAAGATTTTGGTTCGTAGTGAGGGCAAATAAAGCTATTTTTAATCAGCCCACTATAAGGTTAAGGTAATAAAAAAGCCCCAATTCATCGACGTTAAAGATGTCGTATTGAATTGGGGTCTCTATTTATTTAGTGCAAGCCTTAGCAGGCCGTCTGAACATTATTCAGCAGCTTCGTTGGTCTCAGCTTGTGCAGGAGCTGTTTCTGCTTCAGCGGTAGCCTTAGCGGCTTGGCGTTCGGCTTGTGCAGCTAATGCCTGTTGAACGGCTGGGTGCTGTTGGGCGATGGTTTGTTCTTCTACGCTGACTTCGCCTTTGAAGCGGTTGTTCAAGTCAAAACGTTTGCCGCCGCGAGCCAAGGCTTTCAGATAGCGCGGACGGCGGCAGTGGTTGGCCAGTACGCGTGCAATCAGTGCAGGGTCGTATTGGGGCAGGGCGGCAACCAAGTCTTGGTCGATCCCGACGGCCAACGGTTTGAATCGTTTGAATACATCATATTTGCCGTAAATGTGGTCGGCAATCATGTCTGTCTGTTTTTTCTTGCTCATGGTTTGGACGGCAGATTTCAGCGCAGCGCCCAAAGCGGTTTCTTGTGCCATTGCGGTTGTATTCCTCTAATATAAATCCGTATTTTCGTCATACGGCAATAAGGTGCTATTGTAGTATAAAGACTGTGATTTGGCTAAATTTTTCTGAGAATATTCAGAAATAAACGGTTATTTTTCCAATTTGGCAATGTCCGGTGTATTTACCTGAACATCGGCATTTTGTGCACGATGGCGTAAGGCGTGGTCAATCAATACCAATGCCAGCATGGCTTCTGCAATCGGAGCGGCGCGTAATCCGACGCAGGGGTCGTGGCGGCCGTGTGTGGCAAGTTCGACAGGGTTGCCCTCTATATCAATGCTGTGGCGCGGTGTGGCGATGGAACTGGTCGGTTTAATGGCAATATTCACATGAATTTCTTGTCCGGTGCTGATGCCGCCCAAGATGCCGCCTGAGTGGTTGGATAGAAAACCTTGAGGCGTGAGCTCGTCGCCATGCTCGCTGCCGCGTTGAGTTACGCTATCAAAACCTGCACCGATTTCCACGCCTTTGACGGCGTTAATACCCATCATGGCATAGGCAATTTCTGCATCGAGGCGGTCAAAAACCGGTTCGCCTAAGCCGACAGGGACGTTGGCTGCTTCGATATGAAGTTTTGCGCCGACAGAATCCAATGATTTGCGCACGCTGTCCATATAGTTTTCCAAGTCCTCAATTTGGCTTTGGTTTGCTGCAAAAAAAGGATTTTGGGAAATATATTCGTAGCCTTCAAACTGGATTTCTTTTTCTCCGACTTGGGTAACGTAGGCGGTAATTTCAGTACCGAATTTTTCTTTCAGCCATTTTTTCGCAACTGCTCCGGCTGCAACGCGGGCAGCGGTTTCGCGGGCGGAACTTCTACCGCCGCCGCGATAGTCGCGTGTACCGTATTTATGCCAGTAGGTGTAATCGGCATGACCGGGGCGGAAGCTGGTGGCGATATTGCCATAGTCTTTGCTGCGTTGGTCGGTATTGCGGATTAGGAGGGCGATGGGTGTACCGGTGGTTTTGCCTTCGAATACGCCGGAGAGGATTTCGACTTGGTCGGCTTCGCGGCGTTGGGTAACGTGGCGGCTGGTGCCGGGTTTGCGGCGGTCAAGGTCAAATTGGATATCCGCTTCGCTCAATTCTAATCCTGGCGGGCAGCCGTCGATGATGCAGCCCAAGCCTGCGCCGTGGCTTTCGCCGAAAGTGGTAACGGTAAAGATTTGTCCGAAGGTATTGCCTGCCATAGGGATACTCTTTTGAAATTGGGGTTGGAAATTTTTTACTTGTTTGGATAATTCTCAGGCCGTCTGAACGGTGAAACGAGAATCTTTGATTTCGTTTTTACACTTGTTCAGACGGCCTTTTGAGATGACTGCTTAGTTTAATTTACCGTGGCACTGTTTGTATTTCAGGCCGCTGCCGCAAGGGCAAGGATCGTTGCGGTGAACAATTAGGCCGTTTTGTGCAAGTGCTTCAGGGCTGAAGTCTGTGCTGTCAGGATCGAACGCTTCGGTAACCAAATCGGTTTGCGATTGACCGAGCAATTCTTCCATATCAGGCGCATCGGAGTGGACGGTTTGAACATCGCTGACGCTTTGTGCGGCAGTGTGGTCGTATTCGCTGTTGCGCTCGATTTGAACGGCAGTCAGCAAAGCGGCAATGTTTTGTTTGATACCGCGCCACAGATTTTCAAACATGGCGAAAGCTTCGCGTTTGTATTCTTGTTTCGGATTTTTCTGAGCATAGCTGCGCAGGTGGATGCCTTGGCGCAAGTAGTCCATAGCGGCGAGGTGTTCGCGCCATTGGTTGTCGATAACTTGCAGCATAACATTGCGTTCGAAGTCTGACATAGCCTGTTTGCCGACCAATTTGACTTTTTCGGCATACTCGTCTTCGATGCGCTTGATGAGGCGTTCTTTAATGTCTTGGTTGTCCAAAGTGCTGTCTTCTTTCAGCCAGCCTTTAATATCGACATGCAGGCGGAAATCGGCGGCAAGTTGGTGCTCCAGTGCCGGAATGTCCCATTGCTCTTCCATGCTGTCAGGCGGGATGTGGTAATCAACCAAGTCGCTGATAACGTCGGCGCGGATTTCACGGGTCAAATCGCTGACGTCTTTGCTGGTCAGGATTTCGTTACGTTGATGGTAAATCACTTTACGTTGGTCATTGGCAACATCATCGTATTCCAAAACTTGTTTACGCATATCGAAGTTGCGGCCTTCGACTTTACGTTGTGCGCCTTCGATTTGACGGGTCAGCAGGCCGTGTTCGATGGCAACGCCGCGTTCAGGTGCCAAGCGGTTGAGGATGGCTGCGGCACGGTCGAGTGCAAACAGACGCAGCAATGGATCTTCAAACGACAGATAGAAACGGCTGGAGCCAGGGTCGCCCTGACGACCGGCACGACCACGCAATTGGTTGTCGATACGGCGGCTTTCATGGCGTTCTGTACCGATAATGTGCAAACCGCCTGCGGCCACAACTTGGTCGTGTTCAGCTTGCCAACCGCTTTCAAGGGCGGAAATTTGCGCTTGTTTTTGCTGTTCGCTCAGGGTTTCATCGGCGTGGATGGCTTCGATTTGATGTTTGAGGTTGCCACCCAAGACAATATCGGTACCGCGGCCGGCCATGTTGGTGGCAACGGTAATTGCGCCGACTTTACCGGCTTGAGCTACAATCAATGCCTCGCGCTCGTGTTCTTTGGCGTTCAGAACGTTATGCGGCAGACCGGCTTTGTGTAACAAGTCAGAAACCAGTTCGGAGTTTTCGATGCTGGTGGTGCCGACCAAAACCGGTTGACCGTTTTTGTGGCATTCGGCAATGTCTTTGACAACGGCTTCAAATTTTTCTTCAGCTGAACGGAAGATTTGGTCGTTGAAGTCTTTACGTTGTACAGGACGGTTGGTCGGGATGATGACGGTTTCGAGGTTGTAAATGCTTTGGAACTCGAAGGCTTCGGTGTCGGCCGTACCGGTCATACCGGACAGTTTGCTGTACAGGCGGAAGTAGTTTTGGAAGGTAATAGATGCAAGCGTTTGGTTTTCGCGTTTGATTTCTACGCCTTCTTTGGCTTCAACAGCTTGGTGCAAGCCTTCGGACCAACGGCGGCCGGCCATCAGACGGCCTGTGAATTCGTCCACAATCACGATTTCACCGTCTTGAATGACGTAGTGTTGGTCTTTGTGGAACAGGGTGTGCGCGCGCAATGCAGCCATGAGGTGGTGCATCAGGGAAATATTGGCGGCAGAGTAGAGCGAATCGTTTTCCTGCAATAAGCCCATTTGGGTCAGGATTTGCTCGGCGTGTTCGTGACCGGCTTCGCTCAGGATAACTTGGTGTGCTTTTTCATCTACCCAGTAATCGCCTTCGCCTTCTTCGGTTTCTTGGCGGATAAGGTGGGCAGGAACGGCGTTCATCACACGGTAGAGCTGGATGTTGTCATCCGCCTGGCCGGAAATAATCAGCGGCGTACGCGCTTCGTCAATCAAAATGGAGTCCACTTCGTCGACTACGGCAAAGTTTAATTCGCGTTGAACTTTGTCGTATTGGTCGGTAACCATATTGTCGCGCAGGTAGTCGAAGCCGAATTCGTTGTTGGTGCCGTAAGTAATGTCGGCGCCGTAAGCGGTTTGGCGTTCGAAAGGTTGCAAATCGGCTACGATCACGCCGACGCTCAAGCCTAAGAAGTTGTACAGCGGCTCCATAATGCTCGCGTCACGGGAGGCGAGGTAGTCGTTGACGGTAACGACGTGTACGCCTTTTCCTGACAATGCATTCAGGTAAACGGCAAGGGTAGCCACCAGTGTTTTACCTTCACCGGTACGCATTTCGGCGATTTTGCCGTTGTGCAGAACCATACCGCCGATCAGCTGTACATCGAAGTGGCGCATGCCCAATACACGGCTCGATGCTTCGCGGCAGACGGCAAAGGCTTCAACCAAAATATCATCTAGCGTTTGTCCGTCAGAGAGGCGTTGTTTGAATTCGGCGGTTTTGGCCTGTAAATCTGCGTCGCTCAACGCTTTCATCTGTTCTTCGAGTGCATTGATTTTAGCAACGGATTTACGATATTGTTTCAGCAGGCGGTCGTTGCGGCTGCCGAAGATTTTCTTAGCAATGTTTGTCAGCATGAATAATTCCTGCGCCTTGATATAATAGTGGGCGAAATTGGGATTTTAACACAAGCGCTTGTATAACGCGGTAATGCTGTTTGAAATAAAGGCGGTTTTGCTGTATTTCAATTGTAATTGTTTGGTTAATTTACTGAGAGGCCGTCTGAAATATATGGATTTAGCACAATTAGGCAAGCGCGATCATTTACTGGCGGGCTTGTTGCAACAATCGCAACAATGGCGGAAATTGGATGCAAAAGTCAAAACGGTTTTGCCGGCCAACCTGCATCCGCATTTTCAGACGGCCTGCGTAGAAGACGGAAGATTGGTTTTGCTTGCTGCCAACAATATGGCTGCTTCGCGTTTAAAAATGATCCTGCCCGCCATGCTGCCCAAGTTGCAAGCATTACATGACGGAATACGGGAAGTGGCGGTCAGGGTGGTCCCCAAACCTCCTCCTCATCCGAAAACCAACAGCTTGCGATTGAGCGAGGCTGCTTTGGACAGCTTCGATGCGGCTGCGGCCAAATTGGAAGGCAGGCATCCCGAATTGGCGGCGACATTGGCAGAATTAGTCCGCAAGCACAGCCGCTAAAATCATGCTAAATGAGATTATGGTTAATAAATGTTAAAACTTATATCATTCGGCTGATAGCATCTAATACTAAAGAAATACGACCTAAAAAGTATCTGTTTTCTTTTAGGTAAACTGATGTAAACTTGGCTTGAAACTTTGATTTCGTGTGAAGTTTGTAGCAAAATAACGCCTGAATTTCACATCACGCTATACGGATAAATTTTAGTTTGGCGTTTGCCTTTTATTAATATATTCGCGTAGTGCTATTAATAGAACTTAACGAAACTCTCATCATTAGGAGATACATCAATGAAAGCTTATCTGGCTCTGATTTCCGCTGCCGTTATCGGCCTGGCTGCATGCTCTCAAGAAGCTGCAAAACCTGCTGAAGCCCCTGCTACTTCTGCCGCTTCCGAAGCTGCCCCTGCAGAAACTACTGCACCTGCTGATGCAGCTCCTGCTTCTGAAGCCGCTCCGGCAGACGCTGCCGCTGCTCCTGCTGCCGGCAACTGCGCGACTACTGTTGAAGCCAACGACGCTATGCAGTTCAACACTAAAGAAATCCAAGTAAGCAAAGCTTGTAAAGAATTCACCATCACCCTGAAACACACCGGTACCCAACCTAAAGCCAGCATGGGTCACAACATTGTTATCGGTAAAACTGAAGACATGGACGGTATTTTCAAAGATGGCGTTGGCGCAGCTGACACTGACTACGTTAAACCTGATGATGCACGCGTTGTTGCCCACACCAAACTGATCGGTGGCGGCGAAGAATCTTCTTTGACTCTGGATCCTGCCAAACTGGCTGACGGCGAATACAAATTCGCTTGTACCTTCCCAGGTCACGGCGCTTTGATGAATGGTAAAGTTACTTTGGTTGACTAATCCGCATTAAGCTTAAAAACAGACAGCCTGCCTTGCGCAGGCTGTTTTGTTATAATCTGGAAACATTAATTTAAGAATAAAACCTCAAAACCATGAATCCGTTTGAAACCAAAAGCGTTACTTTTGCCGAACCCATTGAAATGCTGTACGCCTGTCATGGCAAAGTGCGCCGTTTCTGCAGCCAGGTTGCCATGTTGTCGGACTATATTGCCGAAAATGGCTGCAATCAGGTTGTTTTGCAAACCATCCGCCAAATTGCCCAGTATTTCAACGTTGCCGCGCCGTTGCACCATGAAGATGAAGAAGAAAACTTCTTTCCGCTTTTGTTGCAATATGCGCCGCAAGCTCAAGAAAGCGTTGACGAGCTTTTGCGCCAACATGTCAGCCTGCATAGCAACTGGGACGGCGTAGCGGCTGAATTTGCCAAGCTTGAAGCGGACAACGCCTATATCCCTGATGCCGAAGCATTCAAACTTTTTGTCGCAGGATATGATATCCATCTGGCGATTGAAGAGCCGCTGTTTGATATGGGCAAAACCTTTATCCCCAAAGAAAAACTGACCGAAATCGGCGAAATTATGGCCGCACGCCGCCGCAAATAAGGCCGTCTGAAACAATCGTCCCAAGGAATACACGATGCTGACCCCAAAAAGTTGCGATTTGTTCAATATCCCTTTTTTCCAGTTTTCCCAGCTTAAAAAATACCAGCCTGAAAGCATTCCGCAAATCAAGGCAGACTATAAAGAAAACTGGCAAGTATGGCAGCAGCTGATCCAGCAGGTTGCCGCCGAATTGGGTGCGCCGTTTGCGCCGCCGCATATCGAACGCTGGTGTAACGGCTGGCAGGTACGCGCTCATTTCTTTGCGTATTTCAAATACGAACAATATAAAAATTCCGCAGCGATTTTATCGATTTTGCTGAATCGCCGCCGTTTGAGCGTCAGCTTGGACTGGCATTGCTATAAAGCCGATGTGTCGCCCATTGCGCTGCCTGATTACAACCGCTGGCTGGATAATTTTGATACTGAAAAATACGCTTCCTTCGATATGTGGCACGGTGCGGAAAGCGAATATGACGATTATCGTACCGTTGCCCAACAAAGCGACGGCGATAGAAAGCTTCGAGACGACAAAGATTTCTTCTGTATCGGGAAACACATCGAACGCGATGATTTGGGCAAGCAGGATGTCGCGAAATGGATAGTGGAAACAGTGGAAGACTTACTGCCGCTGTATGAAGCTTGCCATGGAAAATAACTCAGAATACCGAAAGGCAGACTGTCCATTCAGTATCTTCAAATGAACTCAAGGCCGTCTGAAAATTATATTCAGAACGTTTCAGACGGCCTGTTTCTCAAAGTGAGCAAATATGACCGAAACTCAATCCTTAGAGCTTGCCAAAGCGCTGATTTCCCGCCCGTCCGTTACGCCGGATGACCAAAACTGCCAACAACTACTGGCCGAACGTCTGCAAAAAATCGGTTTTGCCGTAGAAGAGCTTTATTTTGGCGACACCAAAAATGTTTGGTTGCGACGCGGTACTCAGGCTCCGGTGTTCTGCTTTGCCGGACATACCGACGTCGTGCCGACAGGCCCTGTTGAAAAATGGGATTCGCCACCGTTTGAACCGACCGAGCGTGAAGGCCGTCTGTATGGCCGCGGCGCGGCGGATATGAAAACCAGCATTGCCTGTTTTGTTACCGCCTGCGAGCGATTCGTTGCCGAAAATCCCAATCATCAAGGCAGCATCGCGCTCCTGATTACTTCGGACGAAGAGGGTGATGCGCTGGACGGTACGACCAAAGTCGTCGATGTGTTGAAAGCGCGCGGCGAGTTGATTGATTACTGTATCGTCGGTGAACCGACTGCCGTGGATAAATTAGGCGATATGTTGAAAAACGGCCGCCGCGGCTCGCTGTCGGGCAATCTGACCGTCAAAGGCAAGCAAGGCCATATTGCCTATCCGCATTTGGCAATCAATCCCGTGCATACTTTTGCCCCGGCCTTGTTAGAGCTGACACAAGAAGTCTGGGACGAGGGCAACGAATACTTTCCACCGACCAGTTTCCAAATTTCCAATATCAACGGCGGTACAGGCGCGACCAATGTTATTCCGGGCGAGCTGAACGTCAAATTCAATTTCCGCTTTTCTACCGAGTCCACCGAAGAAGGACTGAAACAACGCGTCCACGCCATTTTGGACAAACACTGCGTGCAATATGATTTGCAGTGGTCTTGTTCCGGCCAACCGTTTTTAACTCAGGCCGGAAAACTGACCGATGTGGCGCGCGAAGCCATTGCCGAGATTTGTGGCGTTGAGGCCGAATTGTCCACTACCGGCGGTACTTCGGATGGACGCTTCATCAAAGCCATTGCCAAAGAACTCATCGAATTAGGCCCGTCTAACGCGACCATCCACCAAATCAACGAAAACGTACGTTTGGAAGATATTCCGAAGCTGTCGGCAGTATATGAAGGTATGTTGAAACGTTTGTTTAAGTGAAAAAGGCCGTATAGGCTTTGAAAAACGATAGGGCGATATGATTCTTTTGCTCTTTTTGTTTTCGTTTAAGTTATCGATAATTGGACAAGGCAAAATATGATTACTCTGCCTTCTTTAAACGACCTTCCATCAAGGTGGAATGAAATCCGAGAGCAGTTGGAAACTGACTTTCCCGTTACTCTCGAAGCCTTGCTGCACGAGCGTCTTACGGAACACGAAGCCAAGCAGTTCGAGCAGGATTTTATCGACCGTATCGGCTGCACGCCCGAAGAATATGTCCGTATCCGCCGAGCCATCCGTCTGTTGGAAGCGCGTTATCCTGATAGTCCGAACGAACTGACTGCGGCCGCGGTTGCCACGCCGTTGGGTGAGATGTTGGCGGTGTTCGGCAGTAAGGGTTTGTGTCTGCTGGAATTTGTCGGGCAGAAACATATGGAACAGGAAATCATGGCTGTCCAAAAAGCTTTGAACGGACAGTTTATTTTCCAAGAAAATGAGCAAACGCAACTTTTGCGTCAAGAATTGGATTTATACTTCCAAGGCCGTCTGAAAGTTTTTGCGACACCTTTGGAAACGATAGGTACAGCCTTTCAGCAGCAGGTGTGGAATGCGCTGCTGACCATTCCTTACGGCGAAACGCGCAGTTATAAGGAGCAGGCGCAACAGTTGGGTAATCCTAAAGCCATTCGTGCCGTTGCCGCTGCAAACGGGCAGAACAAGGTGTCTATCCTGATTCCCTGCCACCGTGTCATCGGCAGCGATGGCAAGCTGACCGGCTACGCAGGCGGTTTGAACCGCAAACAATCGTTGCTTGCCTTGGAGCGAGGTGAAGTTCAGACGGCCTTGTTTTGATAGAGGATAAGGAGCCGCGCTTCGGGCAGGCTTCGCATTCTGAAAAATTGAGCAGCAGAAGGTCGGGGAAGCCCGGAAAAATCTGCATGGAGAAAAATGTTGGGCAACCCCCACGCTAGAAAAAGAGAAATAAGACATGAGCCTGAAAAACCGCCATTTTTTAAAACTTTTGGATTTTACGCCGGAAGAAATCACTACCTATCTCGACCTTGCCGCCGAATTGAAGGCCGCTAAAAAAGCAGGGTGCGAGGTGCAGCGGATGCAGGGAAAAAACATTGCCCTGATTTTCGAGAAAACATCAACCCGCACCCGTTGCGCGTTTGAAGTGGCTGCGCGTGATCAAGGGGCAGGGGTAACTTATCTGGAGCCGTCTGCCAGCCAAATCGGGCATAAGGAAAGCATTAAGGATACGGCGCGTGTTTTAGGGCGGATGTTTGACGGTATCGAGTATCGCGGCTTTGGACAGGATGTGGTGGAAGAGCTGGCCAAGTATGCAGGCGTGCCTGTGTTCAATGGTTTGACCAACGAGTTTCACCCGACTCAAATGCTCGCTGATGCGCTGACGATGCGCGAGCATAGCGACAAGCCTTTGAACCAGATTGCGTTTGCCTATGTCGGCGATGCGCGTTACAACATGGCCAATTCGTTGCTGGTGTTGGCTGCGAAACTGGGCATGGATGTGCGTATCGGTGCGCCGAAAAGTTTGTGGCCGTCTGAAAACATTATCGAGACGGTGCAGGCTGTTGCCAAAGAGACCGGCGGACGGATTCTGTTGACGGAGAATGTGAAAGAAGCCGTGAAAGGCGTGGATTTTATCCATACCGATGTGTGGGTCAGCATGGGTGAGCCTAAAGAGGCGTGGCAGGAACGTATCGATTTGCTGAAAGATTACCGAGTTACGCCCGAATTAATGGCCGCGGCGGAAAATCCGCAAGTTAAATTTATGCACTGTCTGCCTGCTTTCCATAATCGCGAAACCAAAGTCGGCGAATGGATTTATGAGACATTCGGCCTGAATGGTGTGGAAGTAACGGAAGAAGTTTTTGAAAGCGAAGCCAGCATCGTGTTTGATCAGGCAGAAAACCGGATGCACACGATTAAAGCGGTGATGGTGGCGGCATTGGGCGATTGATTGTTACGCTCAATATTGCTTACTGCTTCATTTAATAGAGATTAAATAAAGGCCGTCTGAAAGAAAGACTTTCAGACGGCCTTGTCGTTTGATTGGATTTATTGCCAAATCAGGACTTTGGGTTCGGGTGTTACTTGATAGCCTTCTTTACGCAGTAGTTCGATTAGACCTTTTTCGCTGGGTAAATGGGCAATGCCGACAGCAAAGAGGGTACTTTGTTTGGCAGATTGCTTGCGGATTTCAGGCAGCCATGCCAAGTTGCGACGGATCAGAAGGTCGTTTTTCAGCCAATCGGACATAGCTTTGGCGTATTTGGTATCAACAAGTTTGAGGGTGCGTTGTTCGGTTTCTTCCAAAAGTGGGATGAGTTCTTCAAAGCGGCCGTCTGAATAGGCTTGATGGAGTTTTTTGACATCTTCGGTTTCTTCTTTATAGGTTTTAATACTGGCTTTCAGAAAGTTGAGCATGGTTTCTTCAGGCTGAGCTTTGAAGATCGCGGTAACATCGTCCAAACTTTCTAATGAACCACGCAGCTTATTGATGTCGGCGGCCGCGTTGGTCAGCAACATATCTGCACCGGTTTCTGCGCTATACCCTCGGGGAAATGTACTGCCGGCAAAAATGAATGCCGCCCACGGATGGAGTTTGTCGGCAATTTGGGTGATGGGTCGGCTTTCTTCATTTTGCGAATAGATTTCTTGTAAAAGACGGAAATCTGCTTTGCCGAGCTTACGGCTGAGTGGTTCGGTACTCATGACTTCCTTGAAGTATTTTTGATACATTTTTGCCGTTTCCGGGCTGCTGTCCGGCAATGCGTCAACTTCTGTCGTCAGTTGGGCGGTGGATTGCAACAGTTTGACTGCATCGGAAGACAAGGTTTGATTGGTTCGTCCCATATGGATGGTGCCGAGCAGGTAGGAATCGGGTTGGCCTTCTTTGCTGATTTTCCAAACATTGCTGGTCAGTTTAGGCTGCTGCCAGTTGAGTTCGGCGGGTTTGTTGTCGGATGAAGTTGCGGCGGGTTTGCAGGCGCCCAGGGCAAGGGCGGTCAATGGTACAAGCAGGCAGGCAAGCAGTTTTTTCATGTTTTTCCTTATTGTGGTGTGCGGTCGGCAAGGGCAATTTAGAAATCGAGCAGGTTTTGAACCGGATGTTCGCCCGTTTCGGTTTTTTCCAGTTTGCGGTTGCGGATTTTGGCCTTCCTGAGGGATAGAAGGTGCATGACTTGATGTTTTTGGCTATCGGTCATCTGGAGCCAGTACAAGCGCTCTTCCCGGCTGCGCAGGCAGCCTTTGCAATAACCTTTGGCATTGGCTTCGCAAACGCCGATGCAGGGGCTGGGAATGGGGAAGAAATCGGGTTGATCCATTTTGTGTTGCTTTTGATGTGAAAAAAGGCCGTCTGAAATATAGCACATATGTTCAGACGGCCTAAGTGTTTATACGGTTTGCGAGTATTTGGCTTTGGTTTCTTTATGGCGTAAATGGTAGTCGAACACCATGGCGATGTTGCGGATCAGGAAACGGCCCTTCGGCGTAACGGTCAGGCCGTGCGGTTTGAGGTGGACCAGGCCGAGGGTTTCCAGTTGCTTCATATCTTCCAGTTCCGCTGCAAAATAACGGCTAAACGGAATGCCGAACACGCTTTCGTAAATCCGATAGTCGAGCGAGAAGCGGCACATCAAATCCTGAATGATGTTGCGGCGCAAAATGTCGTCTTGATTGAGCTGGTAGCCGCGCATAATCGGCAGGTGTCCGGCGTCGAGTGCGGCGTAATAGGCATCGATATCGCGCTCGTTTTGGGAGTAGGTGCTGCCGATTTTGCCGATAGAGGACATGCCGATCGCCACCAAGTCGCAGTCGGCATAGGTGGAATAACCTTGGAAATTTCGTTGCAGGAAACCTTCTTTGAGTGCGATGGAGAGCTCGTCGTCAGGTTTGGCAAAGTGGTCCATGCCGATGAAAACGTAGCCTCGCTCAGTCAGGGTTTGGACGCAATATTGCAGCATATCGAGTTTTTCTTCACTGCCGGGTACGACATTGGTGTCGATACGGCGTTGCGGTTTGAAGATATGCGGCAGGTGGGCGTAGTGGTAGAGGGCAAGGCGGTCGGGATCGAGGGATAAGACTGTATCGATGGTGGTTTTGATGCTTTCGGTGTTTTGGTGCGGCAAGCCGTAAATCAAATCGACGCTGACCGATTTAAACCCGGCTTCACGCGCGGCATCAATCACTTCTTTGGTTTCTTCGTAGCTTTGAATGCGGTTGACGGCTTCCTGTACTTTAGGGTCAAAGTCTTGAATACCGACACTCATGCGGTTGAAACCGAGTTTGCCCAATTTGAGGACGGTTTCACGGCTGACTTTACGCGGGTCGATTTCGATGGAGTATTCGCCGTTGGGAATCAGCTGGAAGTATTTACGAATCATGTCGAAGACGCGTTCGAGTTGGTCATCGCTCAGGAATGTGGGCGTACCGCCGCCGAAGTGGAGCTGTGCGAGCTGGTGTCTTCCGCCTAAATGAGGTGCCAGCAACTCCATTTCTTTTTCCAGATATTGGATATAGGCATCGGCACGGCTTTTGTCTTTGGTAATGATTTTATTGCAGCCGCAGTAATAGCAGATGGTATTGCAGAAGGGAATGTGGATGTAGAGCGAAAGGGGTTTGTTGAGCGCACCCATGTTGCGCAGGTTTAAAGCTTGGATATATTCGGCTTCTTTAAAGCCTTCATGGAAGCGGTCGGCGGTCGGATAGGATGTATAACGTGGACCGCTTGATGGCAAACTGGCAATTAATTCACGATCAAATTCCGGTAATTCATTGTTTGTGTTGGTGTTATTTGAGATGGGGATGATTTTCATGGTCGGGGCTTGTAGTATGAAGTAAGGAAATTAGGGAAAATTTTAGTCAAAATTTCGATAGTTTGGTAGAATGCCTCATAATGATATGCCGACTTTGACATGGGTCAATAGTTATTCGGCTTAATCAGGGGTTGAGAGAATTAAGCAAATTAAAGGTGCGTTATGGCTACACACAATGCAACACATCAAATGAAAACCTTGTGTTCCACATGTTCTTTACGAGAACTGTGTTTGCCTGTCGGACTAATGCCTAACGAATTTTCACAATTAGATGCGGTTATTCGTCAAAGCCGCCGTCTGAAAAAAGGTGAATACCTGTTCCGTGCCGGCGAGCCGTTTACCTCTTTGTTTGCCATCCGTGCGGGCTTCTTTAAGACAACAGTCGCCAGCCAAGATGGACGAGATCAGGTAACCGGCTTTTTTATGTCGGGCGAGCTGATCGGTATGGATGGGATTTGTTCCCATATTCACAGCTGTGATGCTGTGGCTTTGGAAGACAGCGAGGTATGCGAGCTTCCGTTTACACATATTGAAGAACTCGGTCAGGATATTCCCAGCCTCCGCTCTCACTTTTTCCGCTTGATGAGTCGCGAAATTGTTCGAGATCAGGGCGTTATGCTGCTTTTGGGCAATATGCGCGCTGAAGAGCGATTGGCGGCATTTTTACTCAATCTGTCTCAGCGTCTCTATTCACGAGGTTTTGCCGCCAATGATTTTATCTTGCGGATGTCGCGTGAGGAAATCGGTAGCTATTTAGGGCTGAAACTGGAAACGGTCAGCCGCACCTTATCCAAATTCCATCACGAAGGCTTGATTTCGGTTGAACACAAGCACATCAAAATCCTAGATGCGACGACTTTGAAGAAAATGGTTTCCGGTTGTTCACACGCTATCTGAATCTGAGGCCGTCTGAAATATTTCAGACGGCCTTTTTAACAAGAATTAAAGAATAATTGTTAAGTTGCGCAAGTGATAGTCAAATTTTAAATTGAAAAATCTTCAACAACCGGCGTGTACAGAATGCGGTCGACTACTTCTCTGGTCAGTTTCGGTGCAAACATCTGGATAAAGTCATACGCGTAACCGCGCAGGTAAGTATCCGAGCGTAAGGCTATCCAAGTGGGCGACGGTTCAAATAAGTGTGCCGCATCAATCAGCTGCAAATCTTGATCAACCGCGGGATCGTACGCCATTTTGGCCATCAAACCAACGCCCAAGCCTAAGCGTACATACGTTTTCAATACATCCGTATCGGCAGCCGATAAGGCAACATCAGGTTGCTCGATATGCGCTTTATTAAAGGTACGCGCGATACTGCTGCCGGAATTAAAAGCAAATTCGTAAGTAACCAGCGGAAAAGAAGCCAAATCTTCAAGGCTTAAAGGATTGCGGCAGTCCAAAAGAGGGTGGTCATGCGGAACAATGACGGCATGGTTCCATTCATAGCAGGGCAGTTTGCCCAACTCGGGATGATCGTCAATGCGTTCGGTAATAATTGCCAAATCCGCTTCGCCGCTGCTGACCATTTGCGCAATGGCAGAAGGGCTGCCTTGTTTGATGGTCAAATTGACTTTAGGGTAGTTTTTGACAAATTCCGCAACGATTGTGGGCAAGGCATAACGCGCCTGGGTATGCGTTGTCGCGATGGTCAGCGAGCCGCTGTCGTGATCGGTAAACTCGCTGCCGATATTTTTAATGTTTTGTACATCACGCAAAATTCGTTCCGAAATATCTAACACGGCTTTGCCCGGTTGCGAAACGGAAACCACACGTTTGCCGCTGCGGATAAAAATTTGGATACCCAATTCTTCTTCAAGCAGGCGGATTTGTTTGGAAATGCCGGGCTGGGATGTAAAAAGCGCATCGGCAGCCTCGGAGACATTCAGATTGTGCCGGTAAACTTCAAGGGCGTAACGTAATTGTTGCAGTTTCATGGTAGCAGTACCGAATACGTTGTTATTGTGGATTTTGTGCGACAAACGGCATGTAATTTAACATATTTTGCCCAGTTTTGCCCCGAGTTTTGAAAATGGTTGTTTTTAATGAAAATATCTTTTAATGATATGAAAACAGGAAATTCAGGAAAGAAGAGGGAAAGGGGTTTTGTTGTTTTTGTACAACTTTAGGTAGGTGAATTGTCTGATTTTGCCCTAAATTAATGACACAAGATTGATTTTTCGGCATGATTAACTACTAGGAAGCAGGCACTTCATGATTGTTTGAAGGCATCGAGTATTGACAGTTTGCCTTGCGCTTCTTTATAGTGCAACCTGATATATCCGATTTGCCGCTGTTTTGATACTGCGGCCTGTATATTGGTACTTTGCAGCGGTTGCTTTCCTAGTCCGCCGCATAACAATTTGATGAGGGAATAAAATGACCAAACAGCTGAAATTAAGCGCATTGTTCGTTGCCTTGGTTGCCTCTGGCACCGCTATGGCCAGCGAAGCGCACACCAAACACGGTTACACCGTAAGCAGCCAATCTCAAGAAATCGTCCGTAACAACTACGGCGAATGCTGGAAAAACAGCTACTTCGACAAAGCTACCGAAGGCCGTGTTGAATGTGGTGACCGCGAAGCAGTTGCTCCTGTACAACAAGCTCCTGAGTATGTTGATGAAACTGTTTCTCTGTCTACTAAAACTCTGTTCGGCTTCGACAAAGACAACCTGCGTCCTGAAGCTCAAGAAAACTTGGACTCTTTGGCTCAACGCCTGAGCAACGACAGCGTACAAACTGTACGTGTTGAAGGTCACACTGACTTCATGGGTTCTGAAGAATACAACCAAGCTCTGTCTGAGCGTCGTGCCAACGTAGTTGCTAACTACTTGGTAGGCCGTGGCGTTGCTTCTAGCAAAATCTCTGCAGTAGGTCTGGGCGAGTCTCAAGCTCAAATGACTGCTACTTGTGAAGCTGAAGTTGCTAAACTGGGTAAAAAAG
Source organism: Neisseria sp. HMSC070H10 (assembly GCF_001837635.1). Classification (NCBI taxonomy): domain Bacteria; kingdom Pseudomonadati; phylum Pseudomonadota; class Betaproteobacteria; order Neisseriales; family Neisseriaceae; genus Neisseria; species Neisseria sp. HMSC070H10. The sequence continues at coordinate 70,892 of NZ_KV833380.1, read as the reverse complement.
TTTCTAAAGCTAAGAAACGTGCTGCCCTTATCGCTTGTATCGAACCTGACCGTCGCGTTGATGTTAAAATCCGCAGCGTTGTTACTCGTCAAGTTGCTCCAGGCCAAACTATCGAAGGTCAAGGCGAATTGCCTGCTACTGATGAAGGTTGGATCCCAGCTCCTTACAATGGCGTTCACGGTTACGCTAAACCTTAATCGGTTTGTGAAAAATGCCCTGCATATTGCAGGGCATTTTTTTATGGTTTATATTTGAAGAGTCGGGGAATTCATGATTCAAAATAAAAGGCCGTCCGAAAATAAGTCTTTCAGACGGCCTTTTATTAAGACGGATTAGTTTGGCTTGGGCCATTTCCATACGCAAACAGCGGCGAGTATTGTGCAAATCAAAAAGATGATACTGGATAAGCCATGCCAAATGCCGAATGTACCGCCTACTAGAGACAGCAGCCAGTTATCCAGTCCGTACTTGTGTGCCTCGATAACCGGCGTAACCAAAAGATGATTACAGGCTAAGAGTAGCCAAAGTACCAAGATCCACCAAGAGAGGGAGGCAAGTTGCCGTCTGAAAAAGGCATAGGCTGCGCCAAAAATAGCTAAGCCGCATATTGCTGTGATGGCAAATAAAATGCCGGCGATTTCTCCTGCCAGCATTTTGGGCAGGATGCGGAACAGGATAGGGGCAGTAACATAGCCTGCTGTCAGCTGCATACCAAGCCACATGGCGGCAGCGGTTTGGATAATTTTGTATAGTAGATTCATTATGCTTCTCCTGGGAAGATTTTATTTTCTTTAATTATGGTGTTTTTAGGTATAACAAAAGGCCGTCTGAAAATGTTTTCAGACGGCCTTTTGTTTATTTAGATATATTGTACGGCAATGATGTCATATTCACGCACGCCGCCGGGTGCTTGAACTTCTGCAACGTCGCCTTCTTCTTTGCCGATCAGGGCTCGGGCAATGGGGGAGCCAACGTAGATTTTGCGTTCTTTGATATCTGCTTCATCTTCACCGACGATTTGGTAGGTAACTTGTTCTTCGGTTTCCAAGTCTTCCAGTGTCACAGTTGTACCGAACACGATTTTGCCTTCTGCATGGATTTCGGCAGGGTTGATGATGTGCGCCATAGAGAGTTTGTGTTCCAACTCGGCGATACGGCCTTCGATAAAGCCTTGACGCTCTTTGGCGGCTTCGTATTCTGCGTTTTCAGACAAGTCGCCGTGCGAACGTGCTTCGGCGATGGCTTCAATGACTTCTGGACGTGCTACGCTTTTGAGGTGTTGAAGTTCTTGTTTCAACAATTCTGCACCACGGACGGTCAAAGGGATTTTTTGCATTGAGTTCTCCATGAAAGCATGATGATGCTTTTAAAATTTTATCCGGCCACGCGCGGTAGCCGGATTGGAAATAAAAATACAAGCCGCCAAAGCTTGGCGGCTTGATGAATAAATAAGTAATGCCTGTATTCTACCAAATTCTGCCGAAACCGCAATGATTAAAACGGATTTTCAGTAAAGTGTTGTTTTCTGTTCTATTTTGTTTTTTCAGACGGCCTGAAAACTAAATATTGAAGTATTTCAAAGCTGCATCGGAAAAACGGTTTCTTAAATGAATGTTTTTGATTAAAATGTCTGATGCTAATTCGTAATAATTAGTCTGCTTTAACTATATAAAGAGAATATATGGAAACAAAACCAACTTCCCAAAATGAACAACAGGCTAACCGCCGTTATTTGACTGTTTGGCGATGGCATTTTTATGCCGGACTTTTGGTTGCGCCGTTTTTAACCCTGCTCGCTGTTACAGGGTTGGGAATGCTGCTATTTGCCAATGTCACCGGTAAAGAAGGCGAACGCATACATGTTACGCCGCAGGCGCAAGTGCAGCCTTTGTCGGCTCAGGCTGAAGCTGCTAGACAGTTTGTGAATCCGGAAACTGCTTCGGTAGTGCAGTATATTGCGCCGCGCGCAGATGATATGGTTGCCGTATTCCGCGTGAACAATGACGATAAGGCTGCTATGGTTGCCGTTGATCCCTATACGGCGAAGGTCGTCAATTCAACGCCGCGCAATGACGGCTGGTATCACATCATGGACGAAATCCATGGCGATATGATGATCGGCACGGTGGGCGACTATATACTGGAAACAGCCGCTTCACTGACTATTTTGATGATCATTACCGGGATTTACCTGTGGTGGGCAAAACAGCGCGGTGTGAAATCCATGCTTGTACCGAAAGCAGGTAAAGGACGTACATGGTGGCGTAGCATGCACGGCGCATTCGGCACTTGGGTTTCTTTGCTTCTGTTGCTGTTCTGTCTCTCGGGCGTTGCTTGGGCGGGAATTTGGGGCGGTAAGTTGGTTCAGTCTTGGAGCCAATTCCCTGCCGGTAAATGGGGCGTCGAACCGAACCCTGTATCTACCGTGCCGACCCACGGCGATGTGTTAAACGACGGTAAAATCAAAGAAGTGCCATGGGTTCTGGAGCTTACGCCTATGCCTGTTTCCGGTACGACGAAGGGCGAAAACGGCATCAATCCGAGCGAACCGATGACTTTGGAAACAGTTGACCGCTTTGCCCGCGAAATTGGTTTTGAAGGCCGTTACAAGCTTAATTTGCCTAAAGGCGAAACGGGCGTGTGGACGCTGTCTCAGGACTCGATGAGCTACGATATGCCCAGTCCGACCGCCGACCGCACGGTACACATCGATCAATACAGCGGCAAAGTCCTTGCCGACATCCATTACGATGATTACAACTGGTTTGGTAAATTCATGGCGGTCAGCATTGCGCTGCATATCGGTACGATGGGCTGGTGGAGTGTGCTGGCGAACGTTTTGTTCTGCTTGGCAGTCATTTTCGTCTGCATCAGCGGCTGTGTGATGTGGTGGAAACGCCGTCCTTCGGAAGCACGTGGTTTGGTTCCTCCTGCACAGAAAATCAAATTGCCGGTATGGTGGGCAATGGCTGTGCCACTTCTGATTTTGGCTGTGATTTTCCCAACAGCTATTGCCGCAATTGCTGTTATTTGGATTTTGGATACACTGTTGTTGTCGCGTATCCCTGCATTGGCAAGATGGTTTAAATAACCGCCCGATGTGATTAAAGGCCGTCTGAATCTTTTGTTTCAGACGGCCTTTTGTATAAAGGTTAAAAGAAGCAAGGGAATTATGATTCTGTTTAAGTTTATGCGCGAGAAGTGTATTGTGATTGGCTTGCAGGATTGTGTAAGAAAGATGAGGAGATCTTGTATAAAAACAAAAAACCCACTTCATTGAAGTGGGTTTTTGATGAAAGCGATTAACCTTTGCGAGCAGGCAATTTTTCTTTAATGCGAGCTGCTTTACCGGTCAGGCCGCGCAAGTAGTACAGTTTGGCGCGACGTACGTCACCACGGCGTTTAACTTCGATTTTTTCTACGGTAGGAGAGTAAAGTTGGAAAGTGCGTTCTACACCTTCGCCGCTAGAGATTTTGCGAACGATGAAGTTGCTGTTCAGGCCACGGTTGCGGCGAGCGATAACAACACCTTCGTATGCTTGCAGACGGCTGCGAGAACCTTCAACTACGCGTACAGATACGACAACGGTGTCGCCTGGAGCGAATTCAGGGATTTCTTTGTTCAAGCGAGCGATTTCTTCTTGCTCTAATTGTTGAATCAAGTTCATTTGTTTTTCCTAAGTTATGATTGGATTTCCTGTTGCTCTTGCAAGATTTCTTTTAAGAGGCGGGATTCCTTTGGGATTAAACTGCGCTTTTCCAATAAATCAGGTCGGCGCTCTAAAGTGCGTCGCAGCGATTGTTTCAATCGCCACTCGGCAATCAAGCCATGATTTCCTGAGCGTAAGACCTCGGGAACCATCATGCCTTGGAATTCTACGGGTTTGGTGTAATGAGGACAGTCTAAAAGGCCGTCTGAAAACGAGTCTTGTTCGGCTGACTGTATATCGCCCAATACACCCGGGACCAATCTTAAGACGGCATCCATCAACATCATGGCGGGTAATTCACCGCCCGAGACGACAAAGTCGCCAATGCTGATTTCTTCGTCCACACTGCTTTGCAACAGTCTTTCATCTATGCCTTCATAGCGTCCGCATAGAAGAACAAGATGGGGCAGTTCGGCAAGTTCTGCAGCTTTTTTATGCGTCAGCGGCTGACCTTGCGGACTGAGATAAATTACTTTGGCAGGTTTTTGCGAGTTTGCTTTGGCTTCTTCGATTGCCGCTTGAAGCGGCGGCGCCATCATAATCATTCCCGGACCACCTCCGAAGGGGCGATCATCAATATAGCCAAGTTTATTGTCGGCAAATTTACGGGGATTGATGGCTTGGAACTGCCAAAGATTTTGTTTTCTTGCTCTGCCTGTAACGCCATATTCGACAATGCTGTCGAACATCTCTGGGAAAATGGTGATGGCTTGAATCAGCATCAGTAGTCCAAACCCCAGTCGGCGATAATGGTTTTGCTGTCGGTATCGACAGATTCGATATAGTTGGAGACAAAGGGAATCAGGATTTGTCCGTGTTCGCCTTTAATCATCAAAACATCATTTGCACCGGTTTCCATCAGGTTGCTGACTTTGCCGAGGACGATGTTTTCTTTGTTGATGACGGTCATGCCGACTAAATCTGCCCAGTAGTATTCATCTTCCTCAGTAGGGGCGAATGACTCTCTGGGGATTTCGATGGTATAGCCGCGCAAGGCAAATGCTTGGTCGCGATCGTCTATACCTTCAAATTTGACCTGAAGTTCGCCATTGACAATTTTACCTGCCTCAAGCATAACATCCAGGGTTTTGCCATCCTTGCACAACTGCCACTCGGGGTAGTCCAGCAGGCTGTCGGTATATTCGGTATTGGCGGCAATTTTAAGCCAGCCTTTAATGCCGAATACGCCTTTGATGTAGCCCATGGCTACCCGTTTTTGAGTGTCTGTCATGGTCGTTTCGGCTGATTAAGCAGCGATTTTTTGCTCTTTAATCAGTTTGGCAACTGCGTCGCTAACTTTCGCGCCTTGAGCAACCCAGTGGTTGATGCGGTCTGCGTCGAAACGTACGCGTTCTTGTTTTTCGTTGGCAACGGGGTTGTAGAAACCTACGCGCTCGATGAAGCGGCCGTCACGACGGTTGCGAGAGTCAGTTACGACTACGTTGTAGAAAGGGCGGTGTTTTGAGCCGCCGCGAGCCAAACGGATAACTACCATTTTGAGTCCTTTTGAAAAATGCGGATATATAGAAACCGCTAATTTTAGGATATTTCACACGGGTTATGCAAGTTTTTATTTGTTTTTGTTGCTGTTTTGCCATTCGTTCAAATCGAGGCTTGCTTGATACAGGCCGCGATCGGTCTCCGATGGGGTAACGGTAAATCCTGATTTTTCAGCGAGTTTGAGCATCGGTGTGTTTTCTTTGAGGATTTCCGCATTCATGGTTTGGTAACCTTGCTGTGTGGCAGTTTGGATAATGAAGCTCATCATTTTGCCGGCCAAGCCGGTTTTGCGTACTTCAGGCGCTAAAGTAATGCCGAACTCGCACTCATTGCGATTGATGCGGCTGTAGCGGCTGACTGCGACGATACGGCCGTCTGAAGCGAAGGCTGCCCACGCGCATTCGGTATGGAAATCGGGACGGGTCAGCCGTGCGAGTGTGGGCAGCGGTAACTCGTTGGTATGGGTCATGAAGCGAGTATAGCGGTCGGCCGCGGGTAATTGGCGGACAAATTTTTGTTTGGCTTCGGCATCTTCAGGTTCTAGTGCGCGGATGTGCAGTGTGTTGCCGTCGGGCAGGGTAAAGGTATCGGTTTGGCTCGGATAGGGTGCGAGTACGTTTTGTATCTCGGGCGTTTCGGTTTTAGGGTGCAGCAGTTCGGAAGCGGCTTCGCCGGTGTTGCGTAGGAATTCGGCTGCGACCGGATTTTTTTGTTGGAGGTAGGCGGCGGCACTTTGCATTTTAGCGGCGGCCTGTTCTAAGGTTTGGACGGCTTTTTTGGGGATTTTGGTTGTCGGCGCGGCTGGTTTTTCCACAATTTCGGGAATGATGGTGCTGCTGTATTGGCTGCCGTTGTAGTTGAGGATGATGTCGCCGATATGCTGGTTGTTGTGGATAAGCGTGTTTAGGGAATACAGGAATTGATTGAGAACGGAAGTGTTGTCGAGTTCTGCAAATTGGCTTAAACGCTGGATATCGAGTGTGGTAAATGGAGGTAATGCGGCTTCGGTTTTGCCGTTGTAATGGGCGGAAAGGATGTTGCCGTAAATGGCATGGCGGCTGAACCGGAACTGGACGGCATTGTGTTTTTGGGTTTGGCACGGAGGCAGGTATAGGGCTTCCGCCATCAGTTCGGTTTGGCCGGAAGCAATGGCTTTATCGATATTTTTGCTTTTAGGTGTTTTCAGACGGCCTGTTTTGGCTGGCGCAGGGGTATTTTGCACCTGTTGCAAATAGGCGGTTTGATTGCGGAAATAAAGTGTCAGTAAGGCTTCTTCCGGCGTGTTAAACCGAGTCAGGCCGTCTGAAAAACGATAGCTGACGAGAATGGGCTTGCTGGTTTTTTGTGTCAAATTATCCAGAGTTTGATGAATGCTGTACGCATCCGGCGTATCTGGCGAAATAATGCCGAGCAGGGCTTGAGTATGCGGATTTTGTAATTGTTCGAGCGCCAGACGGTGGATGCGTGCAGGCGTGGGGTTGCTGCCGATGCAGCCTTGTCGGATGGATGGTACATCGGTTGGGAGGTCGAGGGTCAATTCACAGGCATTGGCGGTAGTGTGCAGCCATTCTATCGGCGTGTCGGACAGAATGGTGGGGTTGGTAATGACGGGAATGCCGGAAAGGTGGGCTTTTAGGGCTGCTTCCAGCTCGGCGGTATTGAATACCGGTTGGAAATTGCAATGGCGGCTGAGGCTGCGCAGGATGGCTTTGTCTGTGTCGTTGGTATGGTGTGTGGACAACAGGATAAGCGGGGTGTGACGTGTGAAGTGGCGGATGGCGCTGAACAGCTCGCGTTGGTTTTCGGTCGGATTGTAGTGGATGACGGCAACTTTGGTATGGCGGTTGTGGCCGAAGCGGTTGAGCCAGTCGGCGGATGTGGTGGGACTTAGGTTGTAGTTGAGGCTGATGTGGCGCGATATGCCTTGATGCATTGTGTTCAGCAGATGGTTGATGTTGCGGCTGACAGTGCTGTGGCCGGTGAGTAATGCGATATGGCCGGCCGGATAGTCGGCTTGGGTGCCGATATTGAGATTGAGTGAGGGAAGTTGGACGCCTGCGCTGTTACAAACGCTGATGTTTAATTCGTCGCCGTGATATTTTTGAATGATGGAACGGGCGTTTTTGCAGGATTCGGGCGGCAGGTTCTCCCAATCTTGGATCAGGATAATGTGGCGCAGGCCTTTTTTGCGGCAGGCTTTGAACAGTGTGTCGTAATGGTCGTGCGGGATGACGGCAACAACTAGGTCGGCCTGGCCTGGAATTTTGCTGAGGCTGGAGTAGGAGGGGAGGCCGGCAACGCTGCTGTGGCGGAGATTGACGGGCGTGATTTTGCCTTGATATGAGGAACCGAGCAGGTGGCTGAAAATGCGTTCGCCAAGGCTGTGGGGGCGTTCGCTGGCGCCGACAAGGATGATGTGTTCGGGCATGAAGAAGTAGCCGGTTTGGACGGTTGCATTCATGATGGTTCCTTATTTGTGTTTTGGGCCGTCTGAAGAGTTTCAGACGGCCTTATTTTTAGGCTTCTTTTTTGTCTCCGGCTTTCTTTTTGGGAAGGATGAAACGCATCCTCAGGCCGTTGGGTTTGATGTTTTCAGCAATGATTTTGCCGCAGTGCTGCTCCATGATGTGTTGCGTCAAGGCAAGCCCCAAGCCGGTGCCGGGTTTGTGTGCGCTGGAGTCGGCACGATAAAAGGCGGTAAAAATATGCGGAAGCTGCATTTCATCGACACCCGGGCCGTTGTCGGTAACATCGATAATCCAGTGTTTGCCGTCTTGTCCGATATGAGCCTGAATGGTACTGCCTTCCGGACTGTAGTTGATGGCATTGCGGATAACGTTGTCGAAGGCACGGTATAGATAGCCTTCGTTGGCACTGATTACGGCATTTTCAGGGATTTTAGGGTCAATGCTCAGGGTAACGCTTTGATTGTTTTGGTGGGCAATGCTTTGGTTGTCCTCAATCAAGTTGGTCAGGAATGAAACGAGTTTGAGGTTTTCTTTTTCCAAAGGGATATTGGAAGTCTCTAGGCGGGAGAGGGTCAACAATTCGCCGACCAAAGTATCCATGCGCACCAGTTCGCCTTCGAGTCGCTTGAGATATTGCTCTTGTTTTTGCGGCTGAGATTGAATCAGGCCGACAATCGCTTGCATACGTGCCAGCGGCGAACGCATTTCATGAGAAACGTGGTGCAGCAGGTGGCGCTCTTTGGCAACAAGTTTTTCAAGTTTCTCGGCCATTTTGTCGAACTGCACGGCAAGGTGGGACAATTCGTCGTCACGGTCGTCAACTTGTTGGGAAATACGGGTTTCGAGTTCGCCGTTGGCTACTCTGTCCATGCCGCCACCAAGAATTTTGATGGGCTTGGTAATGTTGTTGGCAAGGATGTATGCCATCAGCAGGCCGACGATGATGATGAAAGACAGAATGATAAATTCGTGCCAAATAGGCGAAAGCGGCAAGCCGGGAATGAAGAGCGGACTAGGGAGACGTTGGGCCTGATGGTTGTCCCAGCCTTTAATGAAGAAGAGGTATTCTTCGCCAAAACGGTCGTATTCGATGTGTGCCAAATCAGATTCAGGATTGTTGATGGCAAAGATACGGGCGCGTTCGATGGAGAGGCTATCGATGTCGCGGCCTAAAATATCTTTTTTATCATCGCCGGTAATCACATAAACGGCATTGGAGACCGGATTGTTTTTCCATTCCGAAAGAATTTCACGCGCACCGCTGTCTCCGCGCGAGTTAAACGCGGAGATGATGCTGCTCATTAATGTGGTTTCGATGGTGCGGCGTTGGTTGAATTGGTTTTCGGCGAGGGTATTTTGTACCAGCCAAAATGAAAAACTCGCCACAAAGATTGCGCAGACGATAACTGCGCAAAATGTGGCGAAGATGCGTTGAAACAGTTTCATTGATCTGTTTAATCTTTAGTTTTTAACAAACAGGTAGCCTAAGCCGCGTACGGTTTGAATCAAGGAGGCATCGCCCAATTTGTGGCGGATGCTGGAGATGTGTACGTCGATGCTGCGGTCAAATTTAGCCAGTTTGCGGTCGAGTGCCTCGATAGACAGGGTCTCTTTGCTGACGACTTGTCCAGCGTGGCGCATCAAAACTTCGAGCAGGTTGAATTCGGTGCTGGTCAATTCGAGCGGAGTGTCTTTGATGCTGGCTTGGCGTTTGGCCGGGTACAAAACGACGTCGCTGACGGAAATGCTGTTAGGCGCGTTGTTTTGTTCGTTGCTGTGTTGCGCACGGCGCAGGATGGCGTTGATGCGGGCCAAGAGTTCGCGCGGTGTGCATGGTTTCGGAACATAATCGTCCGCACCCATTTCCAGACCGATGATGCGGTCGATGTCGTCGCCTTTCGCGGTCAGCATGATGATGGGTACGGTGCTTTGGGTGCGTACGTTTTTCAGCACGTCCAAACCGTTCATTTTAGGCATCATGGAGTCTAATACGACGACATCGTATTGTCCGGTCAGAATTTCTTGAACGCCGGCTTCGCCGTCGGGAACACTATGAACGTTGAGGCCTTCGGCAGTCAGGTATTCGGTCAGCAATTCGGTCAAGAGGGCATCGTCATCTACGAGTAATACGCGACTCATGGAATTTCCTTTTCGTGATTGTATGCGCCGCGGTACTAAATGGCAGTATGGCGCTTAAAATAGAGTTGTGTTCAATCTTAACATGCAATCTGCTTTTGTTGATAGCGTAATTTTCTGTGCTTTTGCGCTTTTTTGCATAGAAACTCGCTGCTCTTTACATTTTCAGACGGCCTGTAAGGACAAACTGACAATTGGGTGTGTTTTGTTCAGGGTTTGTCGCATGATTGGGCGGTTTGGTGTTTCGGTGCGTTGATGAAATCTTTGCAATCGGACAAAAGTTTGGGCAGCAAGGGGGCGAATGCCGGGTGGCTGCGTATTTTGTCGGCGTAGAAATACATCATATAAGGATAATAATATTGCATTGCCTGCATCCATTGCGCACCTTCTTCTTTTTTGCCTTGTCGGTAGAGGTAAAGGCCGACTTGGTAGGCGCTGGAGTAGGGGCGGTAGGTCAGGGCTTTGAGTGCGGCTTCTTCCGCCCACGGACGGATGTAGGCATCGGTCGGGTCGGCACGTTTGCTCAAGCTCAAATCGGCGTAATAGGCAAGCATGGGGCTTTCTTTGGAAAGTCGTTGCAAGCCGTCGATTTTGTTTTGAACTGTTTGCGGATCGTCGGTTTTCCCTACACGGCTATATTGGGTCAGATTTTGATATTCCCAGCTGAGGTTTGCCATGCCGATTAAAATCGATAAAGCAGCTATACCGCCTGCCCATTGTCTGATTCGGGTAGATAAAGGGCCGTCTGAAACATCTTTCGGATAAGAAGGTGTCAGAGACAGAATCAGGCTGAATACGGTAAGGAAGTAGATATACCAAAGCGGATATTCGAGCATGCTGTGGCAGAGGCTGACGGAGGCGGCAGTCAGTAAAAACAGCGAGGCCGGTGTTTGGTTGAGTCCCAACAGTCGCCATACGGCTGCAAGCAGGGTTAAGGTTGCGAGCAAGGTGCCGGCAATGCCCATTTCGGACAATAACTGCATGACGATATTGTGCGAATGGGTAAACAGTACGCCGAGGATATTATTGGGGAAATATTGTTGCTGGGCATTGATCAGAAAGGTTTGCTGGGCAAAGCTGTTCCAGCCATGGCCGAACCAAGGTGCGGATTTAAAGGCAATCCATGCTTTGCTCCATTCGATTTGGCGCATGGAGCCTTCAAAGCCGCTGGTGCCTGCGCGTTCGACAGCAGTTTCGTATTTGATGTTGCCAAACAAATCCAACAGGCTGCCCATACCGAATTGGAAAGCGGCGGCCAGGATGGCAGTCAGGAGAAAAATGCACAGTGCGCGTTTGTGTTGGAAACGGGTACGCCAAAACCATAACGGCGTAATCAGGAATAGGGCGGCGATGTAGCCTAAGATGGTGCGCGAGTTGACAAGGCCGAGGGTTGCGGTCAAAGCCAATACGAACAGAAAACCTGCTGTATTGGACATTTTGCGTGCCGTCCATAAATAGGATGCCGCCAAAATGCCCCACATTAAATAATGTCCCAAATGATTGCGCTGGCCGAGTTGACCGTTTACGGTGCCGTTGCTTCGGGCAATGATACCGTTCAACCACTCTACGTTGGACCAGCCTTTAAATTGCAGCCAGATGATGGTGGCTTGTATGGTTGCCCCTATCAATAAAGACCAAGCAAAGATGCTGACGACGCGCTCCTGTCCGTAAGCTGCTACCCAGCCCCGCACCGACCATGCGCCCAGTGCCAAAATGACAAAGGTCCAGGCAGTAATATCGCTCATGCCGGGGTAGGTAGAGTGCATGAGGCGCGCTTGGAGCGACCAAAATGCAGCCATGGCAAACAAACCGATACTGAGTGCGGGAAGGCGGATATTCAGCAGGCCTTTGTGTGCGCTAATCAATGTCAGTACCAATGAGCCGCTCAGTGAAATGGCTTCCAGATAAAAGCTGGGTAATGGGCCGACTCGGTAGAGTGAAAGAAAAGGGATGGCACAAATCCAAAGAAAACTGAGCCATAAAGGCCAAAAGGTTTTCACTGAAGATTCAGTCAGGCCGTCTGAAAGTGTGTGGTAGGTCATTTTGATGTGTGTTTTTGTTGTTTGATAAATGCAAGGCAGCCGAGGAAAAAGGCAATGCACAATAATACGGAAACGGCGGCGCAAATCCGGCTGGCGAGAGCCGTGTCTGCCAGGCGCATACAGGCTTCGGCAAAGTAAATCAGAATCAGCATGGAGCTGTATTGGTAAGTGTAGATGCGTTTTTTCAAAATGCCGGTCAACGGCAAGCACAAAGGCAGGGCTTTCAGTGCCAACCATGAGCCGCCTTCGCGCAATGGCGCGATCCATAATTCCCATGATAAGGAAAGCAGGATCAGCAGGATAAGGCTTATGGAAGTTGCAAGATAAGGTAATGGGGAGCGTGTATTGTTCACAATATTGAGGGCGTAAAGCCGTACTGGAAAACTTAAAATTATACCGCTAAAAAGGCAGGGTAAGCCAAGAATATTGCTTAAAGATGTTGAAGAAAGGATTTATTGTTTTTTCTTCAAACGAATGAAACTTTATCTTGTTTTATAGTCTTATTAATATATATATTTAATAAAGATTGTGCTATTATTCTAAATACTTTATCTCAGGAGGATAGAAAACCATGAATCGCGTTGCTGATGTTATCCGTGATGATATTAAAGTAATGACAGCCTATCAGGTTGCCGATTTGCCGGAAGGTTTTATTAAGTTGGACGCCATGGAGTGTCCGCATCATCCTTTCGCCGGGTATGAATCTTTATTATCGGAATGGGCGGACTTGGCAAAGCAGGCGCCGATTCATTTGTATCCCCATACTGCCAAGAGCGGCATTTATGAAGAATTGAGGGAGGTTTTCGGTATTCCCGATAAAGCGGAAATCGCGTTGGGTAACGGCTCCGACGAGCTTATCCAATTTTTGACTATGCTGATTGCCAAACCAAATGCGCGTGTATTGGGTATTGAGCCAAGTTTTGTTATGTATCGTCATAATGCCGCGCTTTATGGCATGGAATATGTCGGCGTTCCCTTAAATCCGGATTTTTCTTTAAATCTCCCTGCCGTTTTGACCGCTATCGAGCAACATCGGCCGTCATTAATTTTTATTGCCTATCCCAATAACCCTACCGGCGTGTGCTTTAAGCGAGAAGAAGTAGAGGCGGTCATTCGTGCGGCAACCGGCATTGTGGTTGTCGATGAGGCATATGGTGCGTTTCATCATGACAGTTTCCTTCCGTGGGCGGGCGAAGTCGAAAACCTGGTCGTAATGCGCACCATCAGTAAAATCGGCTTTGCCGGCTTGCGGATGGGATATGCAGCGGCAAGTCCAAGCATTATAGGTGAACTGGCCAAAATCCTTCCGCCTTACAATATGAATCAATTAAGCTTGGCGGCGGCAAAATTCTCATTGAAACATCATCAAATTATTCAGCAAAACATTGATACATTAAAAAACGATCGTTCGCGCGTGATGAATGAATTGTTGAAATTAAACCGTTTGGAAGTTTTTCCGAGCGAAGCCAACTTTATTACCGTTCGCGTTCCTGATGCGAACGAGCTGTTTGAAACATTGAAGCAAAACCGCATACTGATTAAAAAACTGCATGGCAGCCATCCGCTTTTGGATCAGTGTGTCCGCATAACCATAGGCTCGGCAGCGCAAAATGATGCCGTCTTGGCGGTTATTAGAAACCTTTACCCCAATCTTTGATTTCAAGGAAACTACCATTATGAACAAAGCTCAACTGCATTTGACCAATTTTCTGTTACTGGTTGAAGAAGCCGGCTCATTGACCAAGCTTGCACGCGCGTGCGGTTATGAAAACTCCGCCTCTTTGTCTCAGCTCAAACGCCGTTTGGAACAACAAGCAGGCGATGAGTCTGCACGCGGCATTCGTCCGAGCCTGGCTGCGAAGTTGGAATCCGGTATGCACAAACGCAAAGGCTGGCTGAACCGTGGTCACAGCAAAGATCAAGAAAAAGCAGCAGCGGTTGAAGCGGCGCGTTTGGAAAAACAAACTGTCGAAGCAGCAGAAACTGGTGTTTCAACCGAAGGCCGTTTTGTTACCGTTACTCGTAATACCTGCGAAACCCAAATTACCGTCAGCCTCAATCTTGATGGTACCGGCAAATATCGCTTGGATACCGGCGTTCCTTTCCTTGAACACATGCTTGCCCAAGTGGCGCGTCATGGTTTGATTGACTTGGATATTACCTGCAAAGGCGATTTGCACATTGACGACCATCATACGGTTGAAGACATCGGTATCGTGGTGGGTCAGGCCCTGAAACAAGCGCTTGGCAATAAAGCCGGCATTACCCGTTATGGCCATGCCTATGTTCCGCTGGATGAAGCGTTGAGCCGTGTAGTCATCGACCTTTCCGGCCGCCCTGGCTTGGTGTACAACATTGACTTTACCCGCGCCCTGATCGGCCGTTTTGATGTCGATTTGTTTGAAGAATTTTTCCACGGCCTTGTAAATCACAGCATGATGACCTTGCACATCGATAACTTGAGCGGCCGTAATGCACATCATCAAGCCGAGACCGTTTTCAAAGCCTTCGGCCGTGCATTGCGCATGGCGGTCGAATACGATCCGCACATGATGGGTCAAACGCCTTCTACCAAAGGCACGTTGAGTGAAGAGTCTGTTCAAGAAGAAGCAGAAGCCGCGTCTGAAGAATAAGGCATCGTGTGAATGAATAAAGGCCGTCTGAAACCGATCGGGATTTCAGACGGCCTTTATTATTCATCTTGTATGGTGGCAATATTTTGTTTTAAACCATCTTTTGCTACAATCATTCTTATTATTATATTAATCATTAAATGTTTTCAGACGGCCTGAGGAGAAACAATGAAAGTAGCGATTGTCGATTATGGAATGGGAAACCTGCACTCAGTATTCAAATCTGTTCAGGCGGCGCAGGTCTTGTCCAATCAAAATGCCGAGGTTTATCTGACTTCGCGGCCAGAAGAGGTGATGGCGGCAGATAAGGTTATCTTTCCGGGGCAGGGTGCCATGCCGGATTGTATGTCGGCGCTGAAGGCAAGCGATTTGGGCGAGGCGGTTTCAGACGGCCTGAAAAACAAGCCGTTTTTTGGAATTTGCGTAGGTGCTCAATTATTGTTTGAACACAGCGAAGAAGGCGATACAGATGGTTTGGGTTGGTTTGAAGGCCAAGTCAAACGGTTTTTGCCCAATCAAACCGATGCACAGGGAGGCCGTCTGAAAGTGCCGCATATGGGTTGGAATACAATACGTCAAACCCGCCCGCATCCTTTGTTTCAAGACATTGGGCAGAACGAATATTTCTATTTTGTTCACAGCTATTATTTTGCGCCGAAAAATGAAGAGATTGTTTTAGGCGTCAGCGAATATCCGAATGAATTTGCCTGCATTGTCGGTCAAGACAATGTGTTTGCCACACAGTTTCACACGGAAAAAAGTCATCAGGCAGGATTATTGCTGCTGCGGAATTTTTTAAATTGGCAGATTTGAGGTTTTTAACATAAATCTGCTAAAAATCGCTAATTTGTGTAAAATATACTGAAACTGAATAGAGGAGAAAAAAATGCTGTTGATACCTGCCATTGATTTGAAAGAAGGACGTTGTGTCCGCTTGAAACAAGGTTTGATGGAGCAGGCGACGGTGTTTTCCGATTCGCCGGCAGAGATGGCTTTGCATTGGCGCAACCAAGGCGCACGCCGTTTGCATTTGGTTGATTTGAACGGCGCATTCGCAGGCGTTCCTCAAAATTTTCCGGCGATTAAAGAAATTTTGGCTGCCGTGGCCAAAGATATTCCGGTACAGCTTGGCGGTGGCATCCGTGATTTGGAAACCATTGAAAAGTATTTAGATTTGGGTTTGACTGATGTGATTATCGGCACGGCTGCGGTAAAAAATCCTGAATTTGTGCGCGAAGCATGCAAGGAATTTCCGGGGCAGATTATTGTCGGCCTGGATGCCAAAGACGGTATGGTGGCGATAGACGGTTGGGCAACGGTAACGGAACATCATGTCGTCGATTTGGCCCAACGTTTTGAAGACGATGGCGTCAACAGCATTATTTACACCGATATCGGCCGCGACGGCATGATGAGCGGCGTGAATATCGAAGCTACCGTCAAATTGGCCCAATCCGTGAATATCCCGATTATCGCTTCCGGCGGTTTGACGAATTTGGATGATATCCGCGCATTGTGTGCCGTCGAAAAAGAAGGTGTGAGCGGAGCGATTACCGGCCGTGCAATTTACGAGGGAAGCATTGATTTTGCACAGGCGCAAAAACTGGCCGATTCTTTAGCTTAAATGTGTCGGATTATGCGGATAAGACCTTGCAGGCCATTAAAACGCAGCGGCTGACGCAGCACACAAAAATGCACTCAAAGGGATTGCCTGTATAGGTCATGGGTTTATATCTGTTTGAAATAATTATAAAAATAACCCAATCGATATTTTTTTATTAAGGGATTAGTATGCTTGAAGCGTTTGTTTTGGGTTTTTGGATTATCTGGTCATCCGACCGCGAAGTGTATCCGCTAAGCGAAAGTTTGTGGTTTACACTGATTGCAGTGATATTGCGGCAGCTGACGGCGTTTGATTTGCCGATTATCGATACCTATTGGATGATTTTCAACGGGATAATATGGGCATTTGCCGGGTTGATTTTCGCCATTGTCGGCCGTATCGACAGCAATTTTATTATTTCCTGCGTGTTGGCGATGATGGCCGGTATCGGTTATTTTCAATTGTTGCAACATTTGCCGGATTGGTTGGGCAAATTTTTGGCCTGACGGTTTCAGACGGCCTGATAACGGATAAGAGGTATTGGGTATGGCATTGGCAAAACGAATTATTCCTTGTCTGGATGTAAAAGACGGCCGCGTGGTAAAAGGCGTCAACTTTTTGGGTTTGCGCGATGCAGGCAATCCGGTTGACGTTGCCAAACGCTACAACGATGAAGGCGCGGATGAGTTGACCTTTTTGGACATCACCGCTTCCAGCGACAATCGCGATACTATTTTGCACGTTATCGAGGCGGTCGCTTCGCAAGTTTTTATTCCATTAACCGTCGGCGGCGGTGTGCGTACGGTTGCCGATATCCGCCGCCTGCTCAATGCCGGTGCCGATAAGGCCAGCATCAATACGGCCGCTGTAACCAATCCTGAGTTGGTAAACGAAGCGGCCGGTTTTTTTGGTTCGCAAGCGATTGTCGTTGCTGTCGATGCCAAAGCGGTCAACCCTGAAAACACCCGTTGGGAAATCTTTACCCACGGCGGACGTAATCCGACCGGTTTGGACGCGGTGGAATGGGCTGTCGAAATGCAGCGGCGCGGCGCAGGCGAGATTTTGCTGACCAGCATGGACCGGGACGGCACCAAGCAAGGTTTCAATCTGCCTTTGACACGCGCGGTCAGCGAAGCGGTCGATATTCCGGTCATTGCTTCCGGCGGCGTCGGTTCGGTTCAGCATTTGGTGGACGGTATTAAAGAAGGTAAGGCTGATGCGGTATTGGCCGCCAGTATTTTCCACTTTGGCGAAGCGAGTATCCGCGAAGCGAAACTGGCCATGCGTGAAGCAGGAATTGAAGTGCGTTTGTGATTGCTACCCAAAGGCCGTCTGAAAAATATGGGAGAAAAACGCGAATGTCGAACATAAACGAAACGCTGCTGAATGCCGTAAAATTTGATGAAAAAGGTTTGGTTTGCGCGATTGCCCAAGATTGGCAGACACACCGTGTGCTGATGGTTGCCTGGATGAACGCAGAAGCCCTGCAAAAAACCGTAGAAACCGGTTTTGCCCACTATTACAGCCGTTCCCGCCAAAAACAATGGATGAAGGGCGAAGAGTCGGGGCATACGCAAAAAGTACACGAATTGCGCCTGGATTGCGATGGCGACGCTGTGGTTATGTTGATTGAACAAAACGGCGGCATTGCCTGTCATACCGGGCGTGAAAGCTGCTTTTACAAAGTTTGGCAAGAGGGTGCATGGCAGACAGTGGATGCCGTGTTGAAAGACGAAGAAGCAATTTACGGACATAAACATTCTTAAGGCCGTCTGAAAGAAATAAGAGAAACCGACCATGACCGATACCATCCTTACCCAAATCCAAAACGTCATCGATTCGCGCAGAGGCGGCGATCCCGATGCTTCTTACGTTGCCCAACTGTTGCACAAAGGCGAAGACAAGATTTTGAAAAAAGTCATCGAGGAAGCGGGTGAAACCTTGATGGCCTCTAAAGATGGCGGTGGCGAACATTTGGTTTACGAAGTGGCGGATTTGTGGTTTCACACCATGGTTTTATTGGCGCATCACGGATTGCGCGCCGAAGATGTGGTCAACGAGCTTGCGCGCCGTCAAGGTTTGTCGGGATTGGTGGAAAAAGCTTCTCGCAAAGAATCTTGAATTTATATTACAATCCCGTATTTGACCTGTTTCAGAATCCGTCTCTTGGGGCAAAAACGATTTCACTTTGTTTAGCGAAACCCGTTGCACCCGTTTTCAGACGGCCATTGGAGCCATTATGGATAATTGTATTTTCTGCAAAATCGCCGCCAAAGATATTCCGGCACAAACCGTTTACGAAGACGATGAGATGCTTTGTTTTAAAGACATCCGTCCCGCCGCGCCGGTACATCTGCTGTTGATTCCGAAAGTGCACTTCGATTCACTGGCACACGCCACTGCCGAACATCAAACCCTGTTGGGTAAAATGATGTTGAAAGTCCCTCAAATCGCCCAAGAGGCAGGTTTGACCAACGGTTTCAAAACCCTAATCAACACAGGTAAAGGCGGCGGACAGGAAGTCTTCCACCTGCATATTCATATCATGGGTACGCCCGTATAATTATTATTTCTTTTTAAATTAAACAAATTCAAGGATTTATCATGGGTAGCTTCTCTCTTTGGCACTGGATTATCGTACTGATTATCGTCGTTTTGGTATTCGGTACCAAAAAATTGCGCAACGTCGGCAAAGACCTCGGCGGTGCAGTGCATGACTTCAAACAAGGCCTGAACGAAGGTACAGACGGCAAAGATGCCAAAAAAGACGAAGTCATCGAACACAAAAAAGACGAAGACAAAGCATAATCCATGTTTGATTTCGGTTTGGGCGAATTGCTGCTGGTCGGCGTTGTCGCCCTGATAGTGTTAGGCCCCGAACGTCTGCCGCAAGCCGCGCGCACGGCCGGGCGTTTGGTTGGTAAATTGCAAGGCTTCGTCAACAACGTCAAGCAGGAACTCAACACTCAGGCTGAGTTGGACGAATTGCGCAAAGTCAAGCAGGAATTTGAAGCCGCCGCTTCGGAGTTTCGCGACGGTATCAAAGACTTGGGCGATGATGCACAAAAAAATCTGAGCGATATTTCAGACGGCCTCAAGCCGTGGGAGCGCCTGCCCGAACAAAAAACGCCTGCCGATTTCGGTGTGGATGAGTTTGGCAATCCTTTGCCTGATCTGGCTTCAAACAGCACTGAGAATGAAAGTGCAATCGAGGCTTCTGAGCAGGGTGGGGCAGTGCAAACCCAAGAGCTAGTCGAGGCTGAAAATGCCGAGTCTGAGCAAGACCGCGCTTGGCGTGAGTATTTGACGGCTTCGGTTTCACCTGCTCCTGCGGTAGAAGTCAGCTATATCGAATCTCCTGTTGCCGATGTTCCTCCGCCGCATACGACTTCTTTGCGTAAGCAGGCGATGAGCCGCAAACGCGATATGCGCCCGAAATTCCACGCCAAACCCAAACTGCGCGTCCGTAAGTAAAAAGTGAGTCAACCGGTGTCCGAACCTCAACACGAACAACCCGTCCAACCGCTTATCGAGCATCTTCTCGAGCTGCGCCGCCGCATGATGTGGATCGTCATCGGCATCGTCGTCTGCTTCTTGGGCATGATGCCGTTTGCCCAGCAGCTCTATACCTTTGTTGCCGAACCATTGATGGCCAATCTGCCTAAAGATACCAGCATGATTGCGACCGATGTGATCGCGCCGTTTTTTGTGCCGGTCAAGGTTACCTTGATGGCGGCGTTTCTGCTGTCCTTGCCGCACACGCTGTATCAAGTTTGGGCGTTTGTCGCCCCGGCCTTATACCAAAACGAAAAGCGTTTGATTACGCCGCTGGTGTTGTCCAGCGTGACGCTCTTCTTCGTTGGGATGGCGTTTGCCTATTTCCTGGTGTTTCCCGTTATTTTCAAATTCTTGGCCGGTGTAACCCCTGTCGGCGTCAATATGGCGACCGATATCGACAAATACCTGTCCTTTATTTTGGGCATGTTTGTTGCATTCGGTACGACGTTTGAAGTGCCCGTTGTTGTGGTATTGCTTGCAAAAATGGGTATTGTTTCGACCGCTCAGCTTAAGAACGCCCGTCCGTATGTTATCGTGGGTGCGTTTATCGTGGCCGCAATCATCACGCCGCCTGACGTAATTTCTCAAACCCTGCTTGCCGTTCCGTTGATTCTGCTCTACGAAGCCGGCATTTGGTTCAGCCGTTTTGCCAAGGCCAAAACGCAGCAGGAAGATGAGGATACACCGCAGCCGCCGGCGGAAATTTGAGAATAAAGGCCGTCTGAAGGATTTTTCAGACGGCCTTTGTGTTTATGACAGTTTTAAATTTTAAGGAACAACATGATGAATGTTCAGGATATCGTACAAAAACGTTACAGCACCAAATCTTTTGATGCCTCCAAAAAAATTTCAGCCGAAGATTTTGCCCAAATCGAAGCGGCACTGCGCTACAGTCCTTCCAGCGTCAATATCCAACCTTGGCATTTTGTGATTACAGATAATGAAGCAGGGAAAGCACGGGTAGCCAAATCTGCAGAAAATTTTCCGTACAACCTGCCCAAAATCATCAACGCTTCACATGTAATCGTATTTGCGGCGCGGGTGCATGCCGATGATGACTATTTGGCAGGCGTGTTGGAACAGGAAGATAAAGACGGACGTTTTGCTACGGCCGAAAATAAGCAAATGGGCGATAATGCGCGCCGCACTTTCTTGGGTATCCACCGCAAGCAAATGCAAGACGAAACCCAATGGTTGTCGAGACAAGTTCATATTAATTTGGGCTTCACCCTGTTTGCCGCTGCGGCCTTGGGTGTGGATGCCGTTCCGTTGGAAGGGGTGGATATGGCTGTTTTGGATCAAGAATTTGGTTTGGCTGAAAAAGGTTATCGTGCTGTTGCCGTTGTCGCATTGGGCTATCGCGCCGAAGATGATTTTAATGCCAAATTGCCGAAATCACGTTTGGAAAACGAGGTAATTTTTACCCAGGTATAACCGAGGGGCTTGGTTTCAGATCTTTGAAAAAGCCATCTGTTTCTATCTTATTGAGAAGCATAATGTCAGGCCGTCTGAAAATAAACTACTTTTCAGACGGCCTTTTTATTGCTCTTGTTTTTCTTTGTCCTCCTTATTTTCAAGCATCTTACAAAAAGGGTTTGGAAAAATAGGTGCTTATATTTTGGCCGGATTTAGCCATACGATTTCATGGATAAATGTGTTATCGTATTCATATATGTTAAAAAACATTAATAAATTTGTATTTTTCTTACAGAGAAAGGCTTCAAAATGGATGGTTGGACTCAAACGCTGAGTGCCGGTACTTTGCTCGGTATTGCGGCGGCGGCAATTTTGCTGATTTTGATTTTAATTGTGAAACTGCGTGTTCATGCTTTGCTGACGTTGGTATTGGTCAGCCTGCTGACTGCTATCGTAACAGGCCTGCCTATGGGCAGTATCATTAATGATGTGTTGGTCAAAAACTTTGGCGGTACGCTCGGCAGCGTGGCGTTGCTGGTCGGTTTGGGCGCAATGCTCGGCCGTTTGGTGGAAACTTCCGGCGGTGCCCAATCTTTGGCGGATGCGCTGATTCGGATTTTTGGTGAAAAACGTGCGCCGTTTGCCTTAGGCGTGGCTTCTTTGATTTTCGGTTTTCCGATTTTCTTTGATGCCGGTTTGGTGGTGATGTTGCCGATTGTGTTTGCAACGGCACGCCGCATGAAGCAAACTGTTTTGCCCTATGCGTTGGCATCTATTGGCGCATTTTCCGTCATGCACGTCTTCCTGCCGCCTCATCCCGGCCCGATTGCCGCTTCTGAATTTTATGGTGCAAATATTGGTCAACTGCTGATTTTGGGTTTACCTGTTACCTTGATTACTTGGTATTTCAGCGGCTATTTATTGGGTAAAGTTTTGGGTCGCAGCATTCATGTGCCCGTTCCTGATCTGCTCAGCGGCGGTACGCAAGATAACGACCAACCGAAAGCGCCTGCAAAAGCATCTACAGTCATCGGCATTATGCTGATTCCTATGTTGTTGATTTTCTTGAATACTGGTTTGTCTACTCTGATCAGCGAGAAAATGGTCAGTGCGGATGAAGGCTGGGTGCAGTTTGCACGAATGCTCGGTTCTACACCGATTGCTTTGCTGATTTCTGTTTTGGTAGCCCTGTATGTATTGGGCAGCAAACGTGGCGAAAAAGCCAGCGCTTTGGAGAAAACCATTGATGGCGCATTGGGCCCGGTTTGCTCGGTTATTTTGATTACCGGTGCGGGCGGTATGTTCGGCGGCGTATTGCGTGCTTCCGGTATCGGTAAGGCTTTGGCCGACAGCATGGCGGACTTGGGTATTCCTGTTTTGCTGGGTTGTTTCTTGGTGGCTTTGGCTTTGCGTATTGCGCAAGGTTCTGCAACTGTTGCCCTGACTACCGCTGCCGCATTGATGGCGCCGGCCGTTGCGGCGGCAGGTTTCAGCGATTGGCAGATTACTTGCGTGGTATTGGCGACAGCGGCAGGTTCCGTCGGTTGCAGCCACTTTAACGACTCAGGCTTCTGGCTTGTCGGCCGTCTGTTGGATATGGATGTGCCGACGACCTTGAAGACATGGACGGTCAACCAAACACTTATCGCACTCATCGGTTTTGCTTTATCGTCAGTGTTGTTTATCTTGGTTTAATCGAAAATGGCCGGCGTATAGTGTTTTGAGATAACACAATCCGCCTGTTTTCAAATACCGTTAAAATTCAGATAAACAAGGAGTAGAAAAATGACGACACATTTTGTCATGATGGGAGTGTGCGGTTGCGGTAAAACCACGGCCGCACTCTCATTGCAAAAATATCTTGATCAATGTCCCTATGCCGAAGGCGATGATTTCCATACCCAAGCCAACCGCGACAAAATGGGTGCCGGTATTCCGCTGACGGATGAAGACCGCTATCCTTGGCTGGGCAATTTGCGTGACTGGATGACGGAGCAGGCAAAAAACGGGGAAAAATATTCCATCGTTACTTGTTCCGCACTCAAGCATCACTATCGCGATATTCTGCGTGGTGCGGAAGGGAAGGTGGCTTTTATCCATCTGACTCCGCCTCAAGCAATCAATCTCGAACGTATGCTGTCGCGTCAGGGGCATTATATGAAAGCCGGAATGCTGGATTCGCAGCTGGAGATTTTGGAAGAGCTGGGTGCGGATGAGTACGGCGTTAAAATCGACAATCCGGGTTCGCCTGAAGCCGTTGAGGCAGATATTGTGAACTGGGTAAAAGTGCAAGGCTTGATTTAATAATGAACAGAAATGAAAAGGCCGTCTGAAATCTTTCAGACGGCCTTTTTTGATGAGATTTAGAATGTTTTTTGCGAATCAAGCAATAAGGTAACCGGCCCGTCATTGCAAAGGGAAACCTGCATATGGGTTTGGAATCTGCCGGTTTCGACAGTCAGTCCATGTTCGCGCAAAAGTTGCGCGGTATATTGATAAAGCTTATCCGCTTGTTCGGCAGGGGCGGCATTGGAGAAGGACGGACGGCGGCCGCTGCGCGCATCGGCGTAAAGAGTAAATTGGGAAACTAATAATATCGAGCCGCCGACATCTTTGAGCGATAAATTTAATTTGCCGTTTTCGTCTTCAAAGATACGCAGGTTGGCGGTTTTGTCCGCAATGTATTTGGCATCTGCTTCCGTATCGGCGTGGGTAACGCCGAGCAATATCATAAATCCGTTGTCGATTTTTCCGCAGGTTTCGCGGGAGTTTTCGGACAAAACGTCAACTTTGGCTTGGGTAACTTTTTGAATAACGGCGCGCATGATGTTTTTGGATATAAAGAAGTTTGTGAAAAAGAGCGTAAAAGACACGCCCTTTGGGTTGGAGTATGGTTTCAGACGGCCTGAAACCATTGAATCAATTTACGGATTAATGCCGTTTTCTTTTAAGATGCGTTCGATCTGATTATTAACTTTTTGCCGTTTGACAGCTTGGGCAATTTGGTTGCGTACCAGCTCGAAAGGTTCGGCATTCGGATCATGCTCTACTGCACTGAGTTTAAACAGATAAAAACGGTTTTCCATTTGAATCGGCTCGTGCGTTACATCGCCCCGGTTCATGTCGGCAAAAGCAACGGCCAGTTGGGGAGGGAGCTGTTGCGGAGAAATGAAGCCGTCAAATTCTTGTTCTGGGTTAGGATAGCGCTTCATCAGCTCTTCGAATGACAAGCCTTTTAGCAGCAGTTCTTGCGCGGCGCGTACTTCGTCGGCTGAGGCAAAGCTGACTTGTTGCAGCTTGATAATGCGTGTTTGCTGGTCGTAGAAACGGCGCAACTCGGCATCGTCAACTGCGGTTTGACGTTCTAGATAAGCAGCGTATTGGTTGGCATAGAACTCAGCTTCAACGTTTTTGAACTGATTCTGTACTTCCGCATCTTTGTCCAAACCAGCTTTGAAGGCTTCATTTTTCAATATTTCCAAAGTCTGCAAGCGTGTAACCACATCTTTGCGGATTGCCTGACCATCGGGTTTGGCAGTCTGGTTGGGATGCTGGTCGGCCTGTCTCAATACTTCGGCAACCATGCTGTCGATGCGGGCGGGATCGATTTCAGGTGCTTTGGCGGTTGCCAAGCCGATCGTTGACAGGGTAAGGATGGCCAAAACGGCAGTTTTGGGCTTGATGTTCATGTGGATTCCTTATTGCCCGCCGCTATAAACGGCGGGCACGTTATATTATTTGTTGACTTTGATGCTGGCTTTTTTCAGTAATGATTGAATGGCCGCATCAACACGGGCACCCTGTAAATCGCTGCCAATCTCGTTTTTAGAGGCTTCGTAAGAAGGCACGGTAACATTACGGCGGTCATTGACGTAGAAAACGGCATACAGATTGCCGTTTTGCAGCGGCGTTTTAGTGTGCGCGCCTTTTTTCAGGTCTTTGACGGCTGCATAAAGCGGAGGTGCTGATTCTTGTAAATCTTTGAGCGGAACATAAGCTTTAGGGATGCCGCCGGCTTTTTTGGCTGCTTCATCAATTGAATATTGGTTCAATACCGAAGCAAAGCTTTTTTTCGCGTCCAAGTCGGCAATGGCTTTTTGGGCATTGCTGTTGCTGTCGGTTACGATTTCGCCCAGCTGGACTTCTTGGGTGCCTTTATAGAAGTTGCTGAAATCATTGTAAGCGGCTTTAACATCTTTTTCTTGAACAGGAAATTGGCGGATGATGTGTGCCGCGAAAGCTTGGCCTAACAAATCATTTTCAAAAGCCGCCCATTCGGTTTTGAATGTGGGCTTTTTATCCGCTCCTTGCTTGGCGGCATCGGCACGTGCTTGCTCCAGTGCCGCTTTGAATTCAGCGCTTTGATCCAGTTTTAATTTTTTGGCTTCTTGGGTAACAACAGTGCTGATAACTTGACGTTCAGTCAGCATTTGACGCAATTCAGGCGTATCTTGAATGTTAGGATTGCTGGCGCGTACGGAAGCCACTTGGTCGTCAATCACGCTGCTGTCGATGGCTTGGCCGTTGACGGTAACCAAAGTTTGGGCAAACAGGGTGCCGGAAGTCAGAGCGAGCATCAAGGCTGAAGCAAAGTAGGTTTTTTTCATCGTATTTCTCTTCTAAATTAATGATTGGAAATCAAAGTTTGGGCGGTAATCTTAATGGAAGTATTCGTCCGGCGTGGTTGCTTTGATGCTGAGTGCATGAATCAGGCCGTCTGAAAACAAGTCTTGTAAAAGCTGCTTAATCATACGTTGCCGTTGGAGGCGGCCGATATTTTCAAATGCGTTGCTGACCACCAATATCGCATAATGCCCGCCGCCTTTATTGCCGGCATGGCCGGCGTGCAGATGGCTCTCATCTTCAAAATCGAAGAACTCAGGCTCAAGTGCCTGCAGGCGTTCCTCGATAATTTGACGCATATTGCTCATTTGAACACGGCTTTAAAGGGTTTGATCAAGACTTCGGCGTATACGCCGGCATCGACGTAAGGGTCTTGTTCGGCCCATTCTTGTGCAGCGTCCAAAGATTCAAATTGAGCCACAATCAGGCTGCCGGAAACGCGTTCCGGATTATCCGGCAGGGGATTGGGGCCGGCAGTCAGCAGACGGCCTTGCGCTTTCAATTCTTCCAAACGTGCCAAATGCGCGGGGCGTGCCGCCATGCGTGCTTCGTGGACATCTTCGGCATCAGTGGCCAAAAGCATGAAATATTCCATTATTGGTTCTCCTTAGGCTGGAAACGCATCAGATACATGCCCTGTGCGATAGAAAAAATGATTGTGAAACCCAATGTGCCAAACAATTTGTAATTGACCCATTGGTCTGGAAAATACGTAAAGACAAAGAGATTGGCAGCCCCCATAAAAATCAGGAAACCAATCCATGCATAAGTCAGGCGCGTCCATACAAAATCAGGAAGCTGCATTTCTTTACCCATCACGGCTTTTAGCCCGTTTTTACCGGCAAGATGACTAAACAGCATGACGATCGCGCCGATCCAAAACAGAACGGTCGGTTTCCACATGATGAAGCGGTTGTCTTTCAGTAAAATCGTTGCACCGCCAAAAAAGACAATCAAAATCAGGCTGATCCATTGCATGGTGTCCAGCTTGCGGTGTTTCCAAAAGGTCAGCGCAGCTTGGGCAATGCCGACTACAACCGCAACAGCCGTGGCGGCAATCATGTCTTTGGTGATGATGTATGTAATGAAAAATAAGAATACGGCGAATAAGTCGCTCAAAACTTTCATATGTTAATGATGAAACTAATTGAGTAAATGCTAATCATACAGGGAGATGTGTTTTTTTGCACCTTTCCCCTTAACTTCAACACCACATATATTTATATAAAATATTTGTTTTGGGTTGGCGAAATTTGTAAAAAAGAAACACAAGCATGCAAAAGTAATAGATTTGCTAAGGAATTTTAGGCTGAATAGCCTCTATTGCTTGGCAGGAATAGGTTAAAAATATATCATGACGTAATATCTAGTAAATATATGGTTAAATGCGCGCACATTGGTTAGTACCATAATTTTCGAACAGGGGATCCGTTTTGAAAAAACATCACAATATTAAATTAATTACAGCTTCTATCGCTTTAATGACATCGCTCAGTGCCTCTGCGGGTTTGGGGGGCTTGAATGTTCAATCTCATTTGGGTGAGCCTTTTACAGGCAGTATCACTGTGACTGGTGAGGAAGCTCAGGCTCTGCTCAATGGCGGTAAGGCCACTATTTCAAATGGCAATTTGCGCGCGGCGGTACGCAAATCAGGCGATAAGGCAGTCGTTACTATCCGCTCTTCTCAAGCCATCAAAGATCCTGTTTTGGTTTTCCAAGTAGGTGTCGGCGCGCAATCGCGTGAATACACCGCCATTATCGATCCGGCCGGATATGATTCTAAAGATGCTGCATCTGTTCGTACCCGCCCGGCCACTGAATCTCAATCCTCCGAGCCGACACGCAATGCCCAACAGCCTGTAACTAAAAACAATAAAGCAGCAGGTAATCAGGCAGCTCAAGCGCGTAAGGATGTGCAGCGTAAGGCTGAGAAAAAACAAGTTCAGACGGCCCCTACTAAAAACGACACAGCTGCACGTTCAGGCAGGCAGCATTTGGTACGTACGGGTGAAACCCTGATTGCCATCGCGTCCAGCATCCGTCCTCAGGGTATGACCTTGGATCAAACCATCCAGGCTTTGGTAAATGCCAATCCGGATGTATTTATCGATAATAATGCCAACCGTATGTTGGCAGGTAAAGTACTGAATATTCCAAACCGTAGCGAATTGCAACGCTTGGCTGCTTCTGCTCCTGTTAAAACCAATACGGCGACAGAGAAAGGCAATGAAACCGTCAATGCAACAGAAGCTAAAACAGAAAAACCTGTTGTTCAGCCTGAGACTCAAACTGAAGCCCAGGTTAAAGATGCTGGCGTAAATACACAGCAACAGGAAGAAGTGAAACAAGCTTCAGCTGAACAAACAGAACAAGCGGCATCTACAGCTGTTAATGAAAATGCCGCATCGACTGTTCCTGCGTCCGATGTTCAAGAAGCTATGGCTTCTGATGCCCAAGAGAATGTAGTGGCTTCTGAGCCTGTTACAACCACGGATTCTGTCGCGGAGCAAACAGAAAGCGAATCAGACGGCAATTTATGGAAATGGTTGTTGGCAGGTGGTGCAGCCCTTATTGCTGCTTGGTTGTTGCTGAAAGCTGCCGGTAAACGTAAAGATGAGCCGGAAGAAGCACCTGTAAGCCGTAAGGATGAAGAGAAGGCCGTACGGAAAAATGTTGCTGCTTCAGCTGCTGCGGTTGCTGCAACTAAAGTAACGCCGTCTGAAAAAATTCAAGACGGTCTGTTTATCGAAGATGATTTCGAAGATGATGTGGTTATCAATGAAGTAGAAGAATCTTCCACTATTAATGATGTCAAACTTGATTTGGGTAAGATTGACAATAGTCAGACAGGTATTCTTTCAGGTGCAGTAACGCATGATGCAGAGACAGAGCAACGTCGCTATGCTGATTGGGATAGTATCGAATCAACAGAAAGCGTGTACGAG
This sequence comes from Neisseria sp. HMSC070H10, assembly GCF_001837635.1. Taxonomy (NCBI): domain Bacteria; kingdom Pseudomonadati; phylum Pseudomonadota; class Betaproteobacteria; order Neisseriales; family Neisseriaceae; genus Neisseria; species Neisseria sp. HMSC070H10. The sequence continues at coordinate 42,258 of NZ_KV833380.1, read as the reverse complement.
CCTGAACCGGAAAATCCATATCAGCCGGTATCCGTTGTTATGCCTGAACGTAAAGAAGAGCAGGCAAATACATTTGCTGAGTTTGATTTTGCGACAGAGACAAAAGTCTTCGAGTCGCGAAATGAAGAGCCACTCGAGTTTACGGTAGATACCCCTGAAGATTCAGACGGCCATGTGTTGCCATTCGATATCAAGCAAGATCAAGACTTGCAAATTCAAGAAACCAAAGAAGAAGTGGAGAAAGAAGAAGCTGCTTCTGAGTTTGTGATTGAAGAAGGTGCATTGGAATGGGGATCTGAAGATGTTTCAGTGGCCGCCGATAAAAGCAATAGTGAAAGAGGCTTTGTTTCAGAATCAGTCGGAATAACTGCACCGTTTGAAGCTAAATATGATTTGGCTAAGATGTACATCGAAATCGGTGATCCTGAAGCAGCTCGAGAAACATTGCAAGGGCTGATTGAAGAGGCTGAAGGCGATATTCTGCATAAAGCCCAAAAACTGATGAAAGAACTTGGCGCATAAGTGCCAGTAAAATGAAGATGCCGTTTCAGACGGCATCTTTTTTATGGTAAATTAAAAAGCAAGATTTTGGCTGAGTCTATTGTCAGTTGAGTAAGATTTCAGCTTTATGTGATGGTTGAAGATGAAGGCCGTCTGAAATACATAATGGATGGAGGCGTGTGTTGATCACGCCTTTTTAATATTTGTTACTTACGCGTAGGCAACAATATCAATTTACAAGAAGTATAAGAAATGACTGAACAAGCAAATACAATTGGGCATCTCGTGCAGCGTTGGGCTTTGACCCTCTCTTATGATGGAAGCCGTTTTTATGGTTGGCAAAAACAGGTGGGAGATTTGCCGACTGTTCAGACGGCCTTAGAGCAGGCGTTATCTTCAATAGCAGGGGAGCGAATTAATACCATTGTTGCGGGAAGGACGGATACGGGTGTGCATGCAACTGCCCAGGTAGTGCATTTTGATACATCAGTAAGTCGTCCGGAGCAAGCATGGGTGCGTGGTGTCAATGCACATTTGCCTGATGGTGTTGCTGTGTTGGTTGCGCAAAAAGTTGCACCTCATTTCCATGCCCGATTTGATGCTTATGGTCGCCATTATCGTTATTTATTGGAATCCTCACCGGTTCGTTCTCCATTATTGGTTGGCAGAGTAGGGTGGACGCATTTGAAATTAGATTTAAATCTGATGAGGCAGGCTGCTGCCTTATTGGAGGGTGAGCATGACTTTTCTAGCTTTCGAGCGGCCGAATGTCAGGCGAAATCCCCTATAAAGACACTATATAGTACAAAGATTAGTGGAACTTCTCGCTATCTGTGCCTTAATTTGCATGGGAATGCATTCTTACATCATATGGTACGCAATATTATGGGGGCATTGGTGTATGTGGGTAGCGGCAGAATCAGTGTGGATGAGTTTGAGTCGGTTTTTCATGCAAAAAGTAGATTGAAGGCTCCACCAACTTTTATGTCTGATGGTCTGTATTTAACAGGTGTTGACTATCCTGATGAGTTTGGGGTGACACGACTATCTTTGCCCGAGTGGATGAGCGTTCTAGGTAATGATTTTCAGACGGCCTGACTGCGGATTGTTGGTATAAAAGCAACAAAATAGCGTGATTGATGTGTACACTGATAAAGTGTTGTAAAAATGCAAATTTGGGTTTTGAAGAAATTTATCATTGATTTTAAATAATAAATTTCTATTTTTTGGGTTGTCTCTGCCTTTGTTTGGTTTCTGCGGTAGTGGGGGGGAATTGAATAAAGTTTGTTTTTTTAGAAAGGAACAATTATAGTGACAGTCATGGAATCGCTGATTCCAGCGATAAAGTAAGCCTAAGCGGATTGTCCGGTCTGCTTAAGTTATTTCTTCACAATAGAAAAGGAATACAGCAATGAAAAAATCTCTGATTGCTCTGACTTTGGCAGCTCTGCCTGTTGCAGCTATGGCTGATGTGACTCTGTACGGTCAAATCAAAGCTGGCGTAGAAATTTCTAAAGTAAAAGAGGGTAAGACTTCTTCTAAAACTGCTACTGAGATTGCTGACTTCGGCTCTCGCATCGGTTTCAAAGGCCACGAACACTTGGGTAGCAACCTGAATGCTATCTGGCAAGTTGAACAAAAAACTTCTATCGCCGGTGGTGACTCTGGTTTCGCTAACCGTGAATCTTTCTTGGGCTTGGAAGGCGGTTTCGGTAAAGTTCGTGCCGGTAACTTGAATACTGCTCTGAACGACAGCAGCGATAGCTTCGACCCTTGGGAATCTAGTAATGCTAACGCAGACGCTCTGCAATTGGGTAAAATCAAACGTGTAGATT
>NZ_KV833380.1:0-39822 GCF_001837635.1 Neisseria sp. HMSC070H10 | reverse complement strand
TGAACTACGAAAACTCTGGCTTCTTCGGTCGCTACGCTGGTTCTTATGCTAAACGTGCTGACTTGACTTCTGGTTACCTGGATGCGTTCAACAGCAACACTACTTTGACTGCTGGTACTTATAAAGATCACCAAGCTCACCGTCTGACTGCTGGTTACGATGCTAACAACCTGATGGTTGCTGTTGTAGGTCAATACGAAGGCTTCAAAGCTGACGTAGCTGGTGCTAAGAAAAACGAACGTACTGAAGTTGGTGCAACTGCTGCTTACCGCTTCGGCAACGTAACTCCTCGTGTTTCTTACGCTCACGGCTTCAAAGCTAAAGAAGAAGGCGTGAAACAAGAGAACAGCGCTTACAACCAAGTTATCGTTGGTGCTGACTACGACTTCTCTAAACGCACTTCTGCCCTGTTGTCTGCCGGCTGGTTGAAAGAAGGCAAAGGCGATGCTAAATACGAGAAAACTGCTGGTACTGTTGGCCTGCGTCACAAATTCTAATCTGATTTAAGATTAGTCTGAAAAAGAGCCTGTTTTATACAGGCTCTTTTTGTTTTCGTAGGGAGTGTATTTTGTTATTGCAGGAGCAGATTAAAGTATTTTCGATATTTTTTCAGACGGCCTATGGGAATCTAAACCGGGTTATATTCTATTAAATATATGCCAAACAAAATTTTGGAAATTGTTTTGAGTATTATTATAAATAAGTTAACAATATAAAGATGGTTATTGAATTAAGTTGATTTTCCTATATTTCATGTCTACTAATAAAAGATTTATTTTTATAGTTCTAAAGTATTATTAGCATGTAGAATTTGGTTTTAAGATTTGTAAATTTGATTTTAATCAAATTATTGCTGATAGATGATTCATATAATATAAGTGTTTAGAGTATCGATATATCGGGAATAACCATGTCCTGTCTTGAAATGAAGTGCTTAAGTGGCATTTGGAAACGAATCCTTGTGCTGTTTGCTGTGTTTTCTATGATGATAGTAAGCCTGCCTGCTTACGCGGAGCGCTTGCCTGATTTTTTGGCAAAAGTTCAGCCTTCTGAAATTTTTCCTGGTGCTGATCGCTACGGCAAACCGGAAGGTAAGCCTTTGGTTGCTCGTGTATATAAAGGCGAAGAGCAGCTTGGCTTAGTTTATATCACGACTGATGTGGTCAATACGCGCGGTTATTCGAGTAAGCCGATTGATACGATGATTGCATTGGCGAATGATGGCACTATTGCGGGAGCAAAATTGGTTGAACATCATGAACCAATTATGCTGATTGGTATTCCGCAATCCCGAGTCGACAAATTCATTGATAAATATATTGGCTTAAATTTCATTAAAAATCCTCCGCAGCCTGGCGTGGCTCCTGCTGATATCATCAGTGGTGCGACTGTAACGTTAATGGTGATTAACGACAGTATTCAGCGTTCTGTCAAATCGGTTATTCATCAATATCATTTGGGTACAGATAAAGCGGCTCAAGCAGGTGCTGCTGCTTCTGGTGAGCAGGCTGCAAATGAGCCTGCGGTTCAAACTCGCCCTCGTCGTGCTGTGAATCCTGATAAACAAGACATCCAGTCTTGGAATGCACTGTTAGAACAAAAAGCTGTTGGTCATCTGCATATTTCTGTTGACGATATCAACAAACTGTTTGAAAAAGGCGGTAAAGCTGGTGTTGCTGAGCATGCAGAGCAGGGTGATGGTAACGATACATTCGTTGATTTATATGTTGCTTTGGTCAGCCAACCTTCTATCGGTAAAAGCCTTTTAGGTGAGGCCGGTTGGAATAATCTGCAAAAACGTTTGCAACCAGGTCAACAGGCGATTATGGTTGCCGGTGAAGGCCGATACTCTTGGAAGGGCTCAGGCTATGTGCGTGGCGGTATCTTCGACCGTATCGAAATGATTCAGGGCGATACCAGCTTCCGTTTTACTGATGCACAACATGAGCGTGTAGTTGCTTTGGCAGCGGAAGGTGCACCTGCATTTAAAGAGGTCTCTTGGTTTACCATCCCGGAAGGTGTGGAATTTGATGCTGCTGAGCCATGGCGTTTACAACTGATGATTCAACGTGTGTTGAGCGTTAACGATAAAGCTTTTGTGAATGCAGATTTGGATTACGAATTGCCAAAAGGCTACTATGTCGATGATCCAAAAGCACCACCTGTTGAAATCAGCGCGCCGGTTGAGCAAGTTGCGGCTGTAGCTTCAGCTCCTGAAAGTACGGGTATTGCCGAAGATGCGACTGCCGGTGATGATGGTGTTTCCAACCAACTTTGGAAACAGGTTTGGAAAGCCAAACAAGGTCAAATTATTGTTGTCGGTATTGCTTTGACAATTCTCCTGTTGGTATTCCTGTTCCAAGACTGGATTGTACGTTACGAAAAATGGTATGACCGTTTCCGCCTCTGCTTCCTGACATTTACCTTAGTTTATATTGGTTGGTATGCGCAAGCTCAATTATCAGTTGTCAATACGCTCACCTTATTCTCCGCGGTTTTGACTGAGTTTCACTGGGAATTCTTCCTGATGGATCCGCTGGTGTTCATTCTGTGGCTCTTTACAGCAGCGACCATGCTGTTGTGGAATAGAGGTACGTTCTGTGGTTGGCTGTGTCCTTTCGGTTCATTGCAGGAGTTGACCAATCGTGTTGCTAAAAAATTGGGCGTAAAACAAATTACTGTGCCACATTTATTGCATACGCGCCTGACAGCCATTAAATATGTTATCTTCTTCGGTTTGCTGGCTATTTCCCTGTACGATTTGGGCACTGCTGAAAAATTTGCAGAAGTTGAACCTTTCAAAACCGCAATTATTCTGAAGTTTATGCGCGAATGGTGGTTTGTATTGTTTGCTGCAGCTTTGTTGATTGCCGGTTTGTTTATCGAACGTTTCTTCTGTCGTTATCTGTGTCCTTTGGGTGCGGGTATCGCATTGCCGGGTCGCTTCCGTGTGTTTGACTGGCTGCGCCGCTATAAAATGTGTGGCAACCCTTGTCAGATTTGTACACATGAATGTCCGGTACAGGCTATTGCACCAGAAGGCGATATCCATCCGAACGAATGTATCCAATGTCTGCATTGCCAGGTAATGTATCACCACGATACGCGTTGTCCTCAAGTAGTGGCAACGAATAAGAAAAAACAAAAACAAGCGGCGGCAAAATCTGAGCAGCATGATGCGGCAGCAACGCAAAATGCCCAAGAACAAGTTGTTCGGTTTGTTAAAAAAGAATCAGCAATTAGTGTTGATAAGTAGTTATTTATAAAATAAAAGAGGGCTGTATCGGCAGCCCGACTTAGAAATTTTTTCATCGGCAGGCCGTCTGAAAAAAATCGGCCGCCGGATTTTATCCAAGGAGTGTCGTATGTCAGACGAAAAATTAGAACAAAACGGCTTAAGCCGTCGTTCATTCTTAGGTACTGCCGCTGCTTCCGGTGCAGGTATTGCCGGTGCCGGTTTGTTGGGCTTGGCCGGTTGCTCTAACGGTGAGGGTGATAAAGCTGCTGCTTCTGGCGCAGCTCCTGCTGAAAAAGCAGCTGCTCATTCTGCCGAGCCGGGCAAAATGACTTCCGAAGTGGGTCCAGGTGAACTTGACCAATACTACGGTTTCCTGTCAGGCGGTCAATCAGGCGAAATGCGCTTGATCGGTTTGCCATCTATGCGCGAACTGATGCGTATCCCAGTATTCAATATGGACAGCGCTACCGGTTGGGGTCGTACCAACGAGAGCCTGAGCGTTTTGAACGGAAATATTACGCCGGAAACCCGTAAATTCCTGCAAGATAGCGGTCTTCGTTGCTACCCTAACGGCGACTTGCACCACCCGCACTTGTCTTTCACCGACCAAACTTACGATGGCCGTTATGCTTACGCCAACGATAAAGCAAACACCCGTGTTTGCCGCGTCCGCTTGGATGTAATGAAAACCGATAAAATCATCGATATTCCTAATGCTTCAGGTATCCACGGTCTACGTCCGCAACGTTATCCGAAAACCGGTTACGTTTTTGCCAACGGCGAACACATTGTTCCAGTTGACGGCGTAGGTAAATGGGATGATGCGAAAACTTGGAATGCCGTTTATACCGCAATTGACGGCGAAACCATGGAAATCGCATGGCAAGTTTTGGTAGACGGTAACTTGGACAACGGCGATGCCGACTACCAAGGTAAATACTCTTTCTCTACCTGCTATAACTCTGAACGCGCTCTGACTGTACAAGGTGCTTCTTCCAACGAGCAAGACTGGTGTGTGGTATTTAACCTAGCCGCTATCGAAGAAGGCATCAAAAAAGGCGACTTCAAAGAAGTTAACGGCGTGAAAATGTTGGACGGCCGTGCAGAAGCCAACTCTCCATACACCCGTTACATCCCTGTGCCTAACTCTCCTCACGGCTGTAACGCAAGCCCTGACGGCAAATACATCATGCTCAACGGTAAACTGTCTCCAACCGTTACCGTATTGGATGTCAGCAAACTGGACGATTTGTTTGCAGGCAAAATCAAAGAGCGCGATGTTGTCGTAGCCGAGCCTCAACTGGGTCTTGGCCCATTACACACTGCATTTGACGGTCGCGGCAATGCCTATACTACATTGTTTATCGACAGCCAAATGGTGAAATGGAACATCGACGATGCGATTAAAGCCTACAAAGGCGAGAAAATCGATCCGATCAAACAAAAACTTGACGTTCATTATCAACCTGGCCACAACCACACTACCATGGGCGAAACCAAAGAAGCCGACGGTAAATGGTTGGTGTCTTTGAACAAATTCTCCAAAGACCGCTTCCTGAACGCAGGTCCTCTGAAACCTGAGTGTGACCAATTGATCGACATCTCCGGCGATGAAATGCGTCTGGTTCATGACAACCCGACTTTTGCAGAGCCACATGACTTCTGTCTGGTTTCTGCTTCCAAAGTGAATCCAAGCAAAACTTGGGACCGCAAAGACCCATGGTTCTGGAAAGATGCTTTGGAACAAGCGCAAAAAGATGGCGTTGAGCTGGAAAAAGCCGCTAAAGTCGTACGCGAAGGCAACAAAGTACGCGTGTACATGACTGCCGTTGCGCCTGCATTCAGTATCCCTCAATTTGAAGTGAACCAAGGCGACGAAGTGACCGTATACGTAACCAACGTTGAGACCATTGAGGACTTGACTCACGGCTTCACTTTGGAAGGCTACGGTATCGCTATGGAGATTGGCCCGCAAGCAACATCTTCTGTAACCTTCAAAGCAGTTCGTCCAGGCGTACACTGGTACTACTGCCAATGGTTCTGCCACGCATTGCACATGGAAATGTCAGGCCAAATGATTGTTAAACCAAAATAATTTTGGTTTGATGATTTAATCCTTTAGGCCGTCTGAAAAGACATTCTTTCAGACGGCCTTTATAGCAAAGCTGTTTGTCAGCAGATATTGCAATGAGATATAAGCTATCATCAGACAGCTTCGCTATAACATCAAAATACCTGTTTCTGCATATGTTTATTGTGTAGAAAACAGGCCGTCTGAAATTGAGATATGATTATGACGCATACACCATCCCATCGTTCCAAATGGCAACGTGCCGCATTCGTATTGCTGTTGGGCAGTATGGTTCAGACGGCCTTTGCCGTAGTCATCAACGTATCCGCACAAGACAATCTCAATGATGCTTTAGCGCGCGCCCAAGCCGGCGATACGCTCAAGCTTGCCTCCGGTACATACAAGACCAAACTCTATATCGACAAACCGATTACCATTGAAGGCCCGGCCGACCGCTCCGCCAAGATTGTTGGCGACAGGAGCGGGCGTACCATTGCCGTTCATGCGCCTGACGTGACTCTGCGCAATCTGACAGTTTCCAATTCAGGCTTGAGCCTGCCGGCCATGGATGCAGGGATTTACCTCGAGGAAACGGCTCCGCGTGCATTGGTTGAACACAATAATGTCTTGGACAACTCTGTCGGCGTGTACATCCATGGCGCGGCAGAATCGATGGTGCGCGAAAATAAGATTGTCGGAGAAGCCACATTGCGCGTGAATGAGCGCGGTAATGGCGTAACAGTTTGGAATGCGCCGGGTGCGCAAGTGGTCGATAACGATATTTCCAAAGGCCGTGACGGTATTTTTTCAAATACCAGTACCCATAATACCTACAAAGGCAACCGTTTTAGCGACTTACGCTTTGCCGTCCATTATATGTACACCAATGACAGCGAAGTCAGCAACAATATCTCCGTCGGCAACAACATGGGTTATGTGCTGATGTTTTCCGAACGCCTGAAAGTGTATGGCAACATTGCCGTTGGCAGCCGCGACCAAGGCATTATGCTCAACTACGTCAATTATTCCGAAATTCACGATAATGTGATCAACAAGGCAGGCAAATGCGTGTTTGCCTACAATGCCAACTACAATAAAATTTTCGACAACCATTTTGAAAACTGTCAAATCGGTATTCACTTTACCGCGGCCATTGAAGGCACAAGCCTGTCCAATAATTCGTTTATCAACAACGAAAGCCAAGTCAAATACGTCAGCACCCGTTTCCTTGATTGGGGAGAGGGCGGCCGAGGCAATTATTGGAGCGACAACAGCACATTCGACCTTGATGGCGATGGTTTTGGCGACAATGCCTATCGACCGAACGGTATTATCGACCAAATTATTTGGCGCGCCCCCGTGTCCCGTCTGTTGATGAACAGTCCTGCTGTCAGCATTGTCAAATGGGCGCAATCGCAGTTCCCCGCTATTTTGCCGGGCGGCGTCATCGACAGTAAGCCATTGATGAAACCGATCAGCAACAAAACAAGCACCAAATACGAAGCCATGAAGGATGAGCTGTTGCACGAAGCCAGTACGCGCCAATCCGATTGGAGCGATGCCGAAAACGGATCTTTGAATTAAACATGTTTTCAGACGGCCTTTTGAATGAGGCCGTCTGAAACAGCACAAAGGAATTATTCATGACCAACCACGTCGAATTAAGAAACGTGACCAAACAATTCGGCAGTCAAAAAGCCGTCAACCAAGTCGATTTAGTCCTCAAAGCAGGCGAAAGCGTCGGCATGGCAGGGCATAACGGTGCAGGCAAATCCACCATCATGAAGCTGATACTCGGCCTGATTACACCGACCGAAGGCGAAGTCATGTTGCTGGGCGAGCGTACCGGCAGCAAGGCAGGCGCACTGCTTCGCAGCCAAATCGGTTACCTGCCTGAAACCGTCGCGCTTCATCCTTCATTGACCGGCATTGAAACCATGGATTTCTATGCCAAGCTGAAAAAACAGCCCTTGAGTAAAAACCGTGAGTTGTTGGAACGCGTCGGCATTTCTCAAGCGGCACGCCGCCGTGTCGGCACTTACTCCAAAGGTATGCGCCAGCGTCTCGCTTTGGCACAAGCCTTGTTGGGCGAGCCTAAAGTCTTATTGTTTGACGAACCGACCACAGGCCTTGACCCGGCTTCACGCCAAATGTTTTACGAAGTCGTGCGCGAGCTGAATGGACGCGGTGCAACCGTATTGCTCAGCACGCACGCGCTTGCAGAACTCGATGGCCACGCCGACCGCATTATCGTCATGAAAAACGGTGTGAAAGTTGCCGATGGCAGCATGGATGAGTTGCATGTTCAAAGTGGTTTGCCGTTGACCGTCAATGTCCGTTTGAAAGAAGCGCGTCCGTTGAGCGAGCGTTGGCAGCCGCTTTCAGACGGCCTGTCGTATAAAGCGCAATGTAAAGCCGAAGAGCGTATGGGACTTTTGAGCGAATTGGGTGATTTGGGCAACCTTGCCTATATCGATATCCATACCCCGACACTTGACGATATGTACGCACAATTCTTAAAAAGGGAAGACGTATGAACCCCGTTTGGATTATTACCGGCAAAGAAGTCCGCGACAGCCTGCGCAACCGTTGGGTACTCGCTGCCGCGCTCCTGCTTGCCGCGCTTGCCCTGTCATTGGGTTTCCTGGGCAGCTCGCCCACCGGTACTGTCAAAGTCGATCCGTTGACCGTTACCGTTGTCAGCCTCTCCAGCCTATCGATTTTCCTGATTCCGCTGATTGCGATGTTGCTCTCTTATGATGCATTGATTGGCGAAATCGAACGCGGTACGATGGCACTGTTGTTGAGCTATCCGATTTCGCGTAACCAAATCCTTGCCGGCAAATTTATCGGCCATCTCATCATCCTTGCCCTTGCCACCACGGCAGGCTACGGATTGGCCGGCATTACCCTCCAGCTTGCCAACGGCGGCTTTGACCTTACCGCATGGAAACCTTTCGCCCTTCTGATTGTTGCTAGTGTGATTCTTGGCGCAGCCTTTTTGTCTATGGGATATTTGATCAGCGCGAAAGTCAAAGAACGCGGTACTGCCGCCGGTATCGCCATCGGCGTATGGCTGTTTTTTGTGGTGATTTTCGATATGGCGCTTTTGGGTGTTTTGGTTGCCGATACCGAACAAGTCATTACCGCGCCTGTCGTAGAAACCATTCTCTTGTTCAATCCTTCCGACATTTACCGTCTGCTCAACCTGACCGGTTATGAAAACACCGCGATGTACGCAGGTATGGCCGGTTTGAGCGATCAAATCAGCCTGACTATGCCGGTTTTGCTGACGGCGCAGGTATTATGGGTTATCATTCCTTTGGTCTTAGCCGCCTGGATTTTCGGAAAGAGACAAATATGAGAAAAATATTATTTACAGCATTCACCATCCTTGCTTTATCTGCTTGTAGCAAAGAGGAAAATACTCCTCCGCCTACGCCCCAACAAATCAGCGACAGCGCAGTCGGTCATTACTGCAGCATGAATTTGACCGAACACAACGGCCCTAAAGCGCAAATCTTCTTGAACGGCAAACCTGACAAACCGGTTTGGTTTTCCACCATCAAGCAGATGTTCGGCTATACCAAGCTGCCCGAAGAACCTAAAGGCATTCATGCCATCTATGTTACCGATATGGGCAAAGTCAAAGATTGGGAAAAACCCAATGCCGACGCCGAATGGATAGATGCGAAAAAAGCCTATTACGTCATCGAAAGCAGCTTTATCGGCGGCATGGGTGCGGAAGACGCGCTTCCGTTTGCCGACAAGGCTCAGGCTGAAAAATTCGCCAAAGAAAAAGGCGGCAGAGTAGTCGGTTTTGCAGAGATGCCAGACGAATACATTTTCAAATAAAACAATCAATAAAAGGCCGTCTGAAACAGTTTCAGACGGCCTTTGTGTTGGAAGCTGTCGATTGATGATTTGATGAATGCGGCTTTCAATGTAAAGATAAAAATCCAAGGAATACTCCATGTCCACCCCTTTAACGCGCCGCCGTTTCTTTGCCATCGCCGCCACACTTGTCGCCGGTGCCGGCATTCCCTTTGCCATTAGCCGCAAAACCAATCAGCCGACTCATTCGGCCAGCCTGAATCAAGAAGAGCAGCCAGTTATTTGGAGAGGCATTGCGTTGGGTTCGGGTGCGGAGTTGCGTTTGTTCGGCGTTGAGCGCAAGCAGGCGGAAATACTGGTCAACAAAGTATTGGCGGAAGTCTCACGATTGGAAAAAATCTTCAGCCTGTATCGGGACGACAGCCTGATCAGCCGTTTAAACCGAGAAGGCCGTCTGAAAAATCCGCCATCCGATTTTTTGCAGCTACTCAGCATCAGTCGAGATATTCATCAGCTGACACAGGGTGCATTTGATCCCAGCATTCAGCCATTGTGGAATCTGTATGCCGACCACTTCAGGCGAAACCCCAAAACCGAAACACCGCCATCCGAACGCAGTATCAAAGACACGCTCAAATTAGTGGATTTCAACAAAGTCGATTTTGATACCAAAGAAATCCGTTTTGCCCAAAAAGGCATGGGCTTGTCGCTCAACGGCATTGCGCAGGGCTATATCACTGATAAAGTAGTCGAGTTATTAAAGCAGCAAGGCGTTACCCAGGCATTGATTGATATGGGGGAGATTTACGGCTTTGATAATGCCAACCAGCGCGAGTGGAATGTCAGCATCCGCAATCCTGACCAAGAAGACCAAATCCTGACCACCATTGCCATGAAAAATCAAGCGTTTGCCACATCGGGCGGCTATGGCACGGTAATGGACGAGGCAGGCAAATTTACCCATCTGTTTGACCCGCGCACAGGCGGAAGCCAGCCGCGCTATAAAAGCATGAGCGTTATGGCGGAAAGTGCGGCAGTTGCCGATGCTTTTTCTACCGCATTTTCTATTATGGATGAAGCGGCCATCCGAGCAGCGGCCCAAGTTAAAAAGGCACAGGTTTGGCTGGTGATGCCGAATAATGAATTGAAGAAGATTTGAGATTGAGAAAAAGAATGGTTTTGCCAGTTGGTTTGAATATATGAATAAGGGAAAGTCTAAGATATTGAAATAATGAAATATAAAAAAAGAAGGGCTGCCCAAGGGGGCAACCCTGAAACTCTTGCAGCTGGGAGTAATTAGCAAGAGATTACGACACTTAAAACAAAAATTCACTCATTTCAAAGCATGAAGCTTTAATATCTAAGCAATACGGTTTCAACCGCTCAAACCCCTTCGATACGGAAAAACACAACATACATGGGAAAATCCGACAAAGTGGTTGCAAGCAATTCAGATGAACGGTCTGTAATTCAGATAACCGGATGTCTTTGGATGAACGGTATAATATCAGGATAAACGGAACATTACCAGTGAATATTATAAAAAATTAGAATAATTCATTTAGTGATTGATTTTATTGAATAAAAACATGAATTTTTATTGAACTTTTTTACAACATATTGATTTGGTTTTAAAAAGGGAATTACGTAAGTATTTGGCGTTAATCAAAAAACTTGTTTTGAGCTTTGAGAAGAGATAATCAATAGAAAAAGGCCGTCTGAATGTTCAGACGGCCTTTTTTCAAAAAGTTACTTATTTGGTTGCAGAAGCAGTAGAAGCAGCTTCGGCTTGAGCACCTGCAGCTGCGTTTTCACCCCATGCAGCAGGATATTTGTAACCGGCAAAGCGTTTTTTTGAGTAGGCTTTGAATTCGTCAGAGTTGTAGGCTTCGGTTACATCTTTCAGCCATTGGCTGTCTTTGTCGGCAGTGCGGACGGCAGACCAGTTAACGTAGGCGAAGCTTGGCTCTTGGAACAGGGCTTCAGTCAGTTTCATGCCGCTGCTCATGGCGTAGTTGCCGTTAACGATGGCAAAGTCAACGTCGGCACGGCTGCGTGGCAGTTGGGCGGCTTCAAGTTCTACGATTTGGATGTTTTTTGGATTTTCGGCAATATCGTTTTTAGAAGCAGTCAGCGGGTCAACGTCGGCTTTCAGTTTAATCCAGCCCAATTCGTTCAACATAACCAATGCACGGGCAAAGTTAGATGGGTCATTAGGTGCAGAAACGCTGACACCGTCTTTCACTTCGTCCAAAGATTTCAATTTGCCAGGGTACAGACCCAAAGGTGCGGTCGGTACTTGGAAGGCTTCAACGATGTCCAGTTTGTGTTCTTTTTTGAAGTCATCCAGATAAGGTTTGTGTTGGAAGATGTTGATGTCCAATTCGCCTTCAGCCAAAGCAAGGTTGGGGCGCACATAGTCGGTGAACTCGATCAGTTTGACTTTATAGCCTTTTTTCTCCAAAGCCGGTTGGATTTGGTCTTTAACCATATCGCCGAAGTCGCCGACGGTTGTACCGAAGACGATTTCTTTTTTCTCTGCGCCGTTGTCGGCAGAAGAAGCGGCAGAGGCAGCAGGCGCGCTGTCTTTTTGACCGCCGCAGGCAGCCAGTACGATGGCCAGCGCAGCGGCTGAAAGGGTTTTGAAGAATGTGTTGATTTGCATATTTTGCTCCTGATGGATGATAAAACGGTTCCAGACGGCCTCAATCTGCCGCCGTTAAAAAAAGAGGGATTGTAAATCTATTTTGGAAATATGAGGACGTTTTTTGTAAATTTATTTGGAATATATATCCTAATATGTTCTAAACAGATAACAGACCGTCTGAAAAATAGTAAGTCCATTTCAGACGGCCTGTTTGCTTAACGCTTGTCCAATTTGCGTGCCAATCTGTTGCCGATACCTTGAATCAGGATAACGAGTAAAACCAGCATGGCGACGATGAAGATGATGACTTCCATTTGATAGCGGTAGTAGCCGTAACGGATGGCAAGGTCGCCCAAGCCGCCGCCGCCAATCATACCTGCCGCCGCGCTGTACGACAGAAGGCCGATAGCCAGTACGGTAATGCTGGAAACCATACCTGCGCGCGCTTCATTCAAAAGCACTTTGCAGATGATGCTCATGGGGGAAGCACCCATTGCGGAGGCCGCTTCAATTACGCCTCTGGGTACTTCGCGCAGGTTTTGCTCGACCAGACGGGCGAAGTAGAACAAGCCGGATACGCTCAATACCAATGAGGCGGCAACCGGGCCGATGGTCGTGCCGATGATGGCGCGTGTAACAGGAATCATGGCAATCATCAGGATGACGAAAGGAAACGCGCGCATCAGGTTGACCAGGTTGTCCAAAAACAAATTCAGCTGTTTGTTGTAGTGCAACTGATGGCTTGATGTCACAAACAGCAATACGCCCAAAACCGTACCGAAGATAACGGCGAAAGTAGTCGATAAGCCGACCATAATAAAGGTTTCGCCCAAGGCTTGGATAATTTCGCCCTTCATGCTGACGATGGTCTCAACAGCACTTTCAAATGTTAAATCTGCCATATTAGTCCTCTCGAATCAGCTCTTGCCCGATTTCGGATTGGGCATGGATTTGGTTGCCGTGTACTTCAACGATTTCCAGCAGACGGCCTTTGTCCAAGAGGGCGGCACGGTCACACAGGCGGCGGATAACGCTCATTTCGTGGGTAACGATGACGATGGTTACGTTAAAACGTCGGTTGATGTCTTCCAAACACTTCAAAACGCTGCGCGTAGTGGCGGGGTCGAGGGCGGAAGTGGGTTCGTCGGCGAGGATGACTTGAGGTTGCGGCGCCAGTGCGCGGGCAATGCCGACACGTTGTTTTTGACCACCGGAAAGTTGGGACGGGTAATGGTTGGCACGGTCTTGCAAATCGACGATTTCCAAACATTCTTCAACACGCGCTTGGATTTTTTTAGACGGCCATTTGGCAATTTCTAAAGGAAAGGCGACGTTTTCGGCAACGGTACGGTTGCTCAATAGGTTGAACTGTTGGAACACCATGCCGATGTTTTGTCGGGCGTGGCGCAATTGCGTGGCGTTGAGCGCGGTCAGTTCTTGGCCGCACACGCTGACGGTACCTGTATCCGGACGTTCCAATAAGTTAATCAGACGCAACAAGGTGGATTTGCCTGCACCGGAGTAGCCCATCAGGCCAAAGATTTCACCCTGTTTGATTTCGAGGCTGGTCGGCTCGATGGCGACAAAGTCTTTTTTGTCACGTGTTTGATAGTGTTTGGAGACGTGATCCAGAATAATCATGGTTTATCCGTGTTTTCTTTAATTCGTGTGGCCATCAGGGTGTGCAGACGGCGGTTGTCGGCGCGTGCGACGGTAAATTGCAGGCTGCCGATGATGACTTTTTCGCCGCGTACGGGCAGGTGCCCCAATTCTTGAATGACCAGGCCACCGATGGTGTCGGCTTCTTCGCTGCTATATTCCGTGCCGAAAAAGGCGTTGATGTCTTCGATTTCGGTTGCGGCGTGGATGCGCCAGCGTTCGGAAGAAACGGCGTGGATATTGTCGGCGCTGTCGTCTTCGTCAAACTCGTCTTCGATGTCGCCGACGATTTGCTCGATGATGTCTTCAAAGGTTACCAGGCCGGATGTGCCGCCGTATTCGTCAATGACAATCGCCATGTGGTTGCGTTGCTCGCGGAACTCTTTTAAAAGGGAGGCCAGTGATTTGCCTTCGGGGACGAAAACGGCAGGGCGCAAGACGGATTTCAGATGGAACTGCTCGGGGTTGAACATATATTTGAGCAGGTCTTTGGCGTGCAAAATGCCCAAAACTTCGTCTTTGTCTTCGCCGATGACGGGGAAACGCGAATGGGCGGTTTCGATGATGTAGGCTGTGATGCGCTCGATGCTGTCGTTTTCTTTCAATACGTTCATGCGGCTGCGCGTAATCATGGCATCGCGCACTTCCAGCTCGGCAAAGTCCAATACTTTTTCCAGCCGGGTCAGTGTGTCGGCATCAAAAACTTCCTGCTCGTGCGCTTGGCGCAGCAGGGTCAATACGTCTTCGGCGGAATCGGGCTCGCCGGCAAGTCGGGAGATTAGGCGTTCGAAAAACTTGGGTTTCGACTGCGTACCGTCCATTTTAATATTCGTCCTCTTGGTAGGGGTTGGGGAAGCCTGCCGCCAGCATCAGGCGGATTTCTTCGGCTTCCATTATTTCGGCTTCATCGTCTTCGATGTGGTCGTAGCCCATCAGGTGTAAAGTACCGTGTATGGTCAGGTGGGCAAAATGCTGCTTGGGTGTTTTGCCTTGTTCGGCGGCTTCTTTTAAAACCACTTGCGGGCAAATTACTAAATCGCCATACAGGCCGTCTGAAAACTGGTCGGGCAGGATTTCACCTTCGTTGAGCGCAAAACTCAATACATTGGTGGCGTAATCTTTGCCGCGGTAGTCGCGGTTGTAGGCGCGGGCTTCTTCTTCGTCCAGAAGAATCAGGCTGATGTCAGCGCGGCGGTATTCGTTTTTCAAAGCAGACCACGCCCAGCGGTAAAAATCGCGTTCGCTCGGAAGGTTGGCGGCGGAAGAGGCGTTTTCAAAGTTCAGATGAAAACGTTGCCGCTGTAAGGATAAAAAAGGATATTGTTTGGCGCGTTTCATGTTGTCCGGAAAATTTGGTTTTTAGGCGTAAATATAACATATTCACCCCCATGCCGTCTGAAAAACCGCCCAAAATATGATAGACTTCATGCCGTTTTCCATCTTTCAGGCAACCATTATGAACCCGAAAAAACTCGTTATCGCCAGTCGCGAAAGCCTGCTTGCCATGTGGCAGGCAAAACATATCCAAGGCCGTCTGAAAGCCCTGTATCCCGATTGCGAAGTCGAGATTTTGGGCATGACCACGCGCGGCGACCAGATTTTGGACAGAACTTTGTCAAAAGTCGGCGGTAAAGGCTTGTTTGTCAAAGAGTTGGAACAGGCTTTGTATGACGGTCGGGCCGACTTGGCCGTGCATTCTATTAAAGACGTACCGATGGATTTGCCTGAAGGTTTTGCGCTTGCAGCCATCGGCGAACGCGCCAATCCGTTTGACGCGTTTGTGTCCAACCAATACGCGCGTTTGGAAGAAATGCCCAAAGGCGCCATCGTTGGTACATCCAGCCTGCGCCGCGAAGCCCAGTTGCGTGCGCGCTATCCGCATTTGGTTATCAAACCTTTGCGCGGCAATGTGCAAACCCGTTTGTCCAAACTCGATAACGGCGAATACGATGCGATTATCTTGGCCGCCGCCGGTTTGCAGCGTCTGGAATTGGACGAACGCATCCGCATGATTTTGTCGGAATCCGACAGCCTGCCTGCCGCCGGACAAGGCGCATTGGGTATTGAAATTGCAGCGCATCGCGAAGATTTGTACGAAGTCTTAAAGCCGTTAAACCACGATACCACACACGCCTGCGTTACGGCCGAACGTGCGTTGGCGCGCGCTTTGGGTGGAAGCTGCCAAGTGCCGCTGGCCGCATATTGCACTGAAGAAAACGGCTTACTGACCTTGCGCGGCTTGGTCGGTCATCCTGACGGTTCAGTCATTTTGCAGGCAGACGCGCAAGCCCCTGCCGAATACGCCGATGCTTTGGGTCGCGCTGTTGCCAAAAAACTGGCAGATGATGGTGCGGAAGAATTGATTGCCGCCGTATTGCAAGAACAGGCTTAAAATAGCATAGATCATTTAAAAGGCCGTCTGAAAGTTTCAGACGGCCTTTGTTTTGTTGATGCTTAAGGATTCATAATCCGCGCAACCAAAGCTTTTTCTTTGCCTTGCATATTCGGGATTTTGACCTGAATGCCGTTGCCTGGGGCAACATCGACAGGCTGGCCTTTGCGGGTCATTTGTTCTAATTTGATGGTTTGGTTGCCGCTCGGGTGGATGATTTCGAGTGAATCGCCGATGGCAAAGCGGTTTTTGACTTCGATGGTCGCCCAGCCGTTTTCATCAATTTCGGTAACGTGGCCGACATATTGGCTTTGTTTGGCGATGGAGTGGCCGGTCAGGTAGTTTTGGTAATCCTGAGTTTGGTGGCGCTCAAGGAAGCCGCTCGTGTAGCCGCGGTTAGCAAGGCCTTCGAGTTCGCTCAACAGGCTGTAATCAAACGGACGGCCTGCAACGGCATCGTCAATCGCTTTGCGGTAGGACTGAGCTACGCGTGCAACATAATAAAGCGACTTGGTGCGGCCTTCGACTTTGAGGCTGTCCACGCCGATTTTGGCCAGTTTTTCAACCACTTCAATGCCGCGAAGGTCTTTGGAGTTCATGATGTAGGTGCCGTGTTCGTCTTCCATAATCGGCATCATTTCGCCCGGGCGGTTGGACTCTTCAATCAGGAAAACTTTGTCAGCGTATGGGTGGCGTTTTTGACCATTGATGCCTTCAAAGTTTTGGTTGGCTTCTTCTTGGGCTTTTTCAAAGTTGAAACCTTGCAGAAGCTGGGCGTCGCCCGCATCGCTTTCAGTGGCGTTGTGGACTTTGTAGTCCCAACGGCAGGAGTTGGTGCAGGTGCCTTGGTTGGGATCGCGGTGGTTGAAATAGCCCGACAATAGGCAACGGCCTGAGTAGGCGATGCACAATGCGCCGTGGATGAAGACTTCGAGTTCGATGTCGGGGCATTCTTGGCGGATTTCGGCGATTTCTTCCATGCTTAATTCGCGCGACAGGATGATGCGTTCGACACCGATGTTCTGCCAGAATTTTACGCCCCAGTAGTTGGTGGTGTTTGCCTGAACGGATAGGTGGATCGGCATTTCCGGCCATTTTTCGCGCACAGTCATGATTAAGCCCGGATCCGCCATAATCAGCGCGTCGGGTTTCATGGCAATCAAGGGTTCCATATCGGAAACAAAGGTTTTGAGTTTGGAATTGTGCGGCAGCGTATTGACGGTCAGGAAGAATTTTTTGTTGCGCTCGTGCGCTTCTTTAATGCCTTGCTCGAGGACGTCGAGTTTGGCAAATTCGTTGTTGCGGGCGCGCAGGGAGTAACGCGGGCTGCCGGCGTAAACGGCATCTGCGCCGTAATCGTAGGCAGCGCGCATGCGTTCGAGGCCGCCTGCCGGCAATAAGAGTTCGGGTGCTTTCATGTTTTATGCTTTTTAAAATGTTTTCAGACGGCCCTCAAGGAAAGAGGGAAGGCCGTCTGAAAGATGTTTGAAGAATGGGCGGATTATCCGCTGTTTTTGTATTTCGGTCAATTTTGTGTCAGGTTTGCGCTTTGTTTTTTATACGGAAAATGTCCTATATGGGCAAAGGTGAAAAGGGGCTGCAATTCATTGGAAATGTAAAAAAAGCAGGGTTGGGCGGAATAATTTAACAAAAAACCGTTCAAGCAATGTATTTTCTTGTAAAATATTAAGCTTCATTTTAAAAAATATTCGGATTAGTTACCGATTTTGACCGACGGAAGGGTTATGGATTTTCGTTTTGACATTATTTATGAATACCGCTGGATGTTTTTATACGGCGTGTTGACGACGCTGGGACTGACGGTGGTTGCAACGGCAGGCGGCTCAGTTTTGGGTTTGCTGCTGGCATTGGCGCGTTTGATCAATCCGGAAAAAGCCGGTGTGCCGATGCGTGTCTTGGCTTGGGTGTTGCGTAAGATTTCTTTTTGGTATGTGACGCTGTTTCGTGGTACGCCATTGTTTGTACAAATTGTGATTTGGGCTTATGTTTGGTTCCCATTTTTTGTTCATCCGGCCGACGGTGTATTGATTAGCGGCGAAGCAGCCATTGATTTGCGCCGTTCTTATGGTGCGTTGATTGCCGGTTCTTTGGCGTTGATTGCGAACTCGGGTGCGTATATTTGTGAGATTTTCCGTGCCGGTATCCAGTCGATTGATAAGGGCCAAATGGAAGCTGCGCGTTCTTTGGGTCTGACCTATACTCAGGCGATGCGTTATGTGATTTTGCCGCAAGCTTTGCGCCGTATGTTGCCGCCATTGGCCAGTGAATTTATTACTTTGTTGAAAGACAGCTCATTATTGTCCGTCATCGGCGTGGCTGAGTTGGCTTATGTACAAAGCACGATTACCGGCCGCTATTCTGTCTATGAAGAACCGCTTTATACAATCGCGCTGATTTATTTGGTGCTGACAAGCTTTTTGGGCTGGGTATTCCTGCGATTGGAAAGCCGTTACAATCCGCAACACCGCTAATCGGTTTAAATAAAAAAAGGAAGACTTTTCAAGTCTTCCTTTTTTTATTTGCCGTCAATGTTTCAGACGGCCTTGAATCAGAATGCTTCGCCGACTTTGACACCGCCTGCGATGTCTTTAGGCGTTGCCAGTTTGGCGGTTGCCTGTTGGGCGGCTTGAAATTCTTCGGTTGCCATGATGTCGGCAGTTTCTTGTACGGTCAATGTGTTGGCCATGTATTGCCAACGTGCTGCCAAGTCGGCGTTTGCCGGTGCGTGAAAACCGTCTCGCAATTCATCTACCAAGTCAGGGCGGTTGCACACTAGTACAATGTCGCAGCCCGCTTCAAAAGAAAGTCGGGCGCGTTCTTTAATACCGCCGACACCACATGCACCTTCCATGGTCAGGTCGTCTGAAAAGATAACGCCGTTAAATCCGATTTCTTGGCGCAGGATTTGTTTCAGCCATTTTTCGGAGAAGCCGGCAGGTTGACTGTCGATTTGCGGGTATACGACGTGGGCAGGCATGACTGCGGCCATGCCTGCTTGGCTCAATGCTCGGAATGGGATAAGGTCGGCGGCTTCGAGCCCTTCGCGGCTGCGTTCGTCGCAAGGCAGGACGTGATGGCTGTCGCCTTCGACAAAGCCGTGGCCGGGGAAGTGTTTGCCGCAAGATTTCATGCCGCCTTTGTTCAGGCCTTTTTGCAGGGCAAGGGCAAGCTGGGTCACGATGTTGGCGTCGCGGTGGAAACTGCGGTTGCCGATGACGGCGCATTGCCCCCAGTCTAAATCCAATACAGGCGTAAAGGATAGGTCGATACCGCAGGCGGAGAGTTCGGTTGCCAAAACCCAGCCGACTTGTTCTGCTTGGGCGCAGGCGGCTTCTTTGCCTTCGTTGTCCCAAATTTCGCCCAATACGTTCATGGCCGGCAGGCGGGTGAAGCCGTCAATAAAACGTTGAACCCGTCCGCCTTCGTGGTCAACGGCGATGATGAGTTCAGGTGTACGGACGGCTTTGATTTCTTGAACCAAAGCTTTGAGTTGGGAGACGTTTTCAAAGTTGCGGCGGAACAAAATAACGCCACCGACGGCAGGGTCGAGCAGGCGTTGTTTTTCTTCTTCGGTCAGATGATAGGCAGCGACGTCGGCCATGACTGGGCCGCGTGGAAGATGGGGCGTATTCATTGTTTTGTCCTGAATAATGTATATATGGGTAATTGCAATATTCAGACGGCCTGAGCGTGTCGGAATATCTCAGGCCGTCTGAATATTGGTTTTGAATTAGGCAGTTGCTTTTTTCTTGTCTTTTAAGATGAAAATCAACACAACCATTACGATGCCGGTTACCACAAAACCTAAAGGCGCAGAGCCGGTCATGCCTAAAATCAGGTAGCCGATAGCGGCAGAGGCGGCAACGGTTAGTGCGTAAGGGAATTGCGAGGTAACGTGGTCGATGTGGTTACAGTGTGCGCCGGTAGAAGAGAGGATGGTGGTGTCGGAAATCGGCGAGCAGTGGTCGCCAAATACGGCACCGGCCATGACGGCGGACATGCAAGGGATAATCAGCGAAGGTTCGACTTTGACGGCCATGGCGGCGGCAATCGGCAACATGATGCCGAATGTGCCCCAACTTGTGCCGGTAGCGAAGGCCATCACGCCTGCGAGCAGAAACAAAATCACGGGTAGGAAGCCTGCGTGGATATTGCCTGCCACCAAAGTGGAGAGGTATTCGCCGGTGTGCATCTCGCTGACAACGGTGCTGATGATCCATGCCAAAATCAAGATGGTAATGGCGCCGCGCATAGAGATGATGCCCTGCCAAATGGCTTTAGGGTAGTCGCTGGTTTTGATGGTGCCGATGGTGCAGAGGATGACGGCCAATACGCCGCAAGTACCGCCGAACACGAGGGAAGTATTTACATCGGTATTTTCAAACGCGCTGAGCAAAGAGAAGGTCTCAGAAGCTTGTGCGCCAGTGTAAATCATGGCTGAAACCGTGGCGACAATCAGTACCAAAACCGGCACAATCAGTGCGAACACACGGCCGTTGGGATGGCCTGTTTCAACGGTTTCATCATGAATTTCGTTCAAAGCGGCGCGTTCCAAACGGGCCATGGAGCCGATGTCGAAGGAGAACCAAGCAACGACAAACACCATAATCAACGCGAAGACGGCGTAGTAATTCATCAGGCTCATGGCCACGAATGCGCCCATCGGTGTGTAGTCTGTAATGTTGTAAGTTACCAAAAGGCCTGCCAAAGTAGCGATAATCGATGCGCCCCAGCTGGATACCGGCATCAAAACGCACATTGGTGCGGCAGTGGAGTCAAGGATATAAGCCAGTTTGGCGCGGGAAACTTTGAATTTGTCGGTTACAGGGCGGGCAATCGCACCGACGGCAAGGCTGTGGAAATAGTCGTCAATAAAGGTAACGAATACCAGACAGGCGGTCAGCAGCTTCGCACCGCGACGGCCCTTGATATGCTGTTTTGCCCAATCGGCAAATGCTTGGTTGCTGCCGGAATGCGTCAGCAGGGAAGTGAAAATCCCCAAAAGCACCAAAAAGAGCAGGATTTTGGGTTTGCCCAAAGACCAATCGCCGTCCGCCCAAGTCAGGCTGACCGCCATGTCTTTTAAGTGAACCAAGGCATCGAGTGGATTACCGCCTACCAGCAGGAATGAGCCGACGATAATGCCGACACCCAGGGATAGCAATACACGGCGCGTGGCAATGGCCAAGGCGAGCGCAATGGCTGCCGGGACGATGGATAAAATAGAATTTGAATAATTAATAAGTTGCATAATTATCTTGTATATAAGCGGTGAAATATTTTCAGACGGCCTAAATTGGAAGACGGATAACAAAATACCCACCGCCTCTGACAGATGGGTATTTTACCATTTAACACATCATCATGCCGTCTGAAAATCGGACTATTGCAGATTTAGCGCGAGGAACAAAGTATTGCCATCGCGTTGTACCAAAAGCGGTACGTTTTTGCCTGAGCTTTCCAATGCGCTACGGAAAGTGGATTCGTCATTGACGCTGATTTGGCTGACGGCAATGATTTCGTCGCCGCGTTTGAGGCCGGCACGTTCGGCCGCACCGCTAACGCGCAGAACGATTAAGCGTTGTTTGCCATCTGCGTTTTCAACCTGCAGGGTAACGCCTGCGTTTTCAACGGTAAATCCGTCATGGCCACCTTCGTGTTGTGGGTGTTCGGCTTCTTTGGCAGAAGTTTCCGTTTGCTCGGCTGCGCTGCCAAGTTTGACTTTGACATCGGTTTGTTTGCCGCCGCGCCAGATGCTCAAAGTCACTTCTTTGCCCGGCATAATCGAGCCGATCATAACAGGCAAATCGCTGGAAGCGCGGACTTCTTCGCCGTTCACTTTGCGTACGATGTCGCCAACCTGTAAACCGGCTTGTTGTGCCGCGCTGTTTGGCATGATTTTGGCAATCAGTGCGCCGCTTGCTTTGTCCAAACCGAAAGATTTGGCCAAATCATAAGAAACTTCTTGAATAACCACGCCTAATTGACCGCGTTGGACTTTGCCGTTGGCTTTCAATTGATCGGCCACATTCATGGCAACATCAATCGGAATGGCAAACGAAATGCCCATGAAACCGCCGCTGCGGCTGTAAATTTGCGAGTTGATGCCGACTACTTGGCCGCGGAGGTTGAATAGCGGGCCGCCTGAGTTGCCTGGATTGATGGCAACGTCGGTTTGGATGAACGGCGTGTAGTTTTCATTCGGCAGGCTGCGGCCTTTGGCGGAGACGATGCCGGAGGTTACGCTGTTGTCAAAGCCGAAAGGTGCGCCGATGGCGGCTACCCATTCGCCCGGTTTCAAATCTTTCGGATTGCCGATTTTGACAACCGGCAAGTCTTCTTGCGGCTCGATTTTTAAGAGGGCAACATCGGATTGGGCGTCTGAGCCGACCAGTTTGGCCGTGTATTCGCGTTTGTCGTTGAGCAGGACTTTAATGTTGCCCATGCCGGCAACCACGTGGGTATTGGTCAGGATATAGCCGTCTTTGCTGATGATGAAGCCGGAACCGAAATTCAAATCGTCGCTTTCGGTATCTTCTTGCGGCATGTCGGGCATATTGGGAACGAGGCGTTTGAAGAACTCGTAAAACGGATCGTTGTCGGGGAATTGGCTCAGGTCCATGCTGTGGTCGTCATCCGGTGTCGCAGTGCGTTTCGCCGGTGTCGCTTGAATATTGACGACTGCCTGTCCTTCGTTTTGCACCAGTTGGGCGAAGTCGGGCAGCAACATACCGACTTTTCCGTCATCGGTATTGGTTTCTATGCGTTGGACGAGTTCTTTGTTTTCGTCTTTGCCGAAAAAGGTGCTGACTTTGTCGCAACCTGAAAGAAGGGAAGCTGAGAGGACAGCAAGGGCCAGATATGTGTTTGTTTTAATATTCACGAAAGTTCCTTTTGCCGGTGCCTATCGTATTGTCGGCATGCGTTTGAGCCGGCAGGCAGTTTTATTGTTTGAATGTTGTTTAAATGTATAAGGTAGGATTTTTACACTTTAACGGTTTTTTTTCAAGCATTTCATTTTAAATGAAAAAATGATAATTGGGATTTTATTGTTTTAAGGCCGTCTGAAAGCTTTGGAATATGACCTGTCGGTCGGTTCGCTTCTTTCAGACGGCCTTTAAATTGTGGTCAGTCGTGTTGGTCCAAATGGTAGATCTGCGCCACGGCATCGATTAATTCGCTGTTGTCCGAGCCGGCTTTATTGAGCGTGCGTGTCGGAGAGTGGAGCAGTTTGTTGGTCAACTGAATGGAGAGGCGTTCAAGGACATCCTCGGCGGATACGCCTTTTGCGAGTTGCTTCATGGCATTTTCCAATACTTGGCGGCGTGCACGTTCACCTTCGTCGCGCAAAGCGCGGATAAGCGGAACGCTTTGGCGGTTTTTCTGTAGGCGGATAAATTCGCTGACTTTTTCTTCCACCATGCTTTCAGCCGCCGCTGCTGCTTTTTTGCGTGCATCTTTGCCGCTTTGGACGATGTCCATCATGTCGTCCACGGTATAGAGATATGCGTCTTCCAATTCGCCGACTTCGGCTTCGATATCGCGTGGAACGGCCAAATCCAGCAGGAAAACAGGCATGTTGTGGCGTTTTTTCAATGCGCGTTCGACCATGCCTTTGCCGACGAGGGGCAGTTGGCTGGCAGTGGAAGAAACAACCACGTCGTAATCGTGAAGAATATCGGGCAATTCATTCAACAGGCAGGCTTCGGCGTTGACACCGAGTTTGTCGCACAATTCCTGCGCGCGCTGGTGTGTACGGTTGGCAACGGTAATGAGCTTCGGATTTTTGGCGGCAAAATAAGTGGCCACCAGTTCAATCATTTCGCCTGCGCCTATAAAGAGAACGTTCAGATCGGAAATGGAAGGGAAGATTTGCTCTGCCATTTTCACCGATGCAGAAGCCATGGAGACGGAGTTTTCACCGACGGCAGTGTCGGTACGCACTTCTTTGGCAACGGCAAAGGTTTTTTGAAACAGGGCGTTTAAGTGGGTATTGATGCTTTCCTGTTCTTGCGCAACGCGGACGGCATCTTTGATTTGACCGAGAATTTGCGGTTCACCCAAGACCATGGAATCTAAACCGCAGGCGACACGGAAGGCGTGGCGGACGGTTTCATTATTATCCAAGGTATAGAGGTAAGGGCGGATTTCTTCGGCAGGTAGGTCGTGATATTGCGCCAACCAGTCGATGATTTTTTCGGTTTCACCGACGCAGTAAAGCTCGGTGCGGTTGCAGGTAGAAAGAATGACTGCTTCTTCCGCCGCCTCACTGCGCGCGAGGTTGGACACGGCATCCGGCAGATTTGCAGCTGCAAATGCCAGTTTTTCGCGTATGCTCAAGGGCGCGGTTTGGTGATTGAGTCCGACGACGGTAAGTTGCATGGTTATGGTATGACTGGGTAGTGTGTGTGGTGGGTATTATAGCTTAAGTGGGCTTTAAAATGAATGTGTTGGGGGTGAAGATGCAATGAGGTTTGTCATCGAAAAGGCCGTCTGAAAAGATTCAGACGGCCTTTTTATCATGAAAGGCTTAAACGGCTTCTGCTTCTTCTGCCAAGAAACCGCGCAGTTTTTGCATGGCTTTGGCTTCGATTTGGCGGATGCGTTCGGCAGATACGCCGTATTCGGCAGCCAATTCGTGCAGGGTCAAACCGCCATCGTCTTGCAACCAGCGGCTTTCAACGATACGGCGGCTGCGGTCGTCCAGTTGCGCCAAGGCGTTTTGCAGGCCTTCGGTTTGCAGGGCGTAGTGGGCTTGTTTGGACAACTGACGGCTAGGTTCTGCATCGTGATCGGCCAACCAGTCGATAGGGGCGAAGTTGTCTTCGTCATCGTTGTTTTCTGCCATGATGCCGATATCATGACCGGTCATGCGTTGCTCCATTTCCAAGACTTCGGACAATTTGACGCCCAAATCGTCGGCGATTTCTTGCGCTTCTTTTGGAGACAAAGCATTCAGGTTTTTACGCATGCTGCGCAGATTGAAGAACAGTTTGCGTTGCGGTTTGGTGGTGGCAACGCGGACCAAACGCCAGTTGCGCAAAATGAATTCGTGGATTTCGGCTTTAATCCAATGCACGGCAAACGAAAACAGGCGCGCGCCGCGGCTTGGTTCGTAGCGTTTGACGGCTTTCATCAGGCCGATATTGCCTTCTTGAATCAGGTCGGCTTGGTTGAGGCCGTAGCCGTCGTAACCGCGTGCAATGGATACGACGACGCGGAGATGGGACAGAATAAGCTGTTTGGCGGCGTTGAGGTCGCCTTTTTGTTGACGTTCGGCCAGTTGTGTTTCTTCTTCGGCAGTCAGCATAGGAATGCTGTTGACTGTATGAATGTATTGCTCGAGGCTACCGTTGCCGCTGTGGATAACGGGTAATGCAAAAGCTTTATTCATAAAAGGATACTCTCCTTGATTGGGCCGTCTGAAAACGGCTTTTTGTTTATTGTGTGACAAGCAGTATAACACTGCCTGTGGTTTGTTTTGTTATGGGTTGGATTTTTTCTGTAAATTAAACGATGGATTCAATAGTTTTTGCTGCTTAAATTGCAGGAGTTGATTGTTTTTGAAAATTTGAGTGATTTGCTAGGTTTTGGATAAGTATATTACAAACATTTCTGTATGTAAATAGTTTTATCAATAAAAAAGACCTTGTATAACAAGGTCTTAAAATTTTTTATTCTGGTTTCTTCCGGCCAATCAGGATGAGGAATACGCCGATAACGGCCAAAATGCTGATAAGCCATGTTGAGCCGCCTGCTTTCATATAAGGCGTTTCGCCGATATAGCCTTTGACGTGGCCTTCGAGGACGGTTTCTGTATCCGGCTGGGCTTCGGCAACAATCGTACCTTTAGGGGAAATAATGGCGGTTGCGCCGGTATTGGTGGCGCGAACCATGTAGCGGCCCAGTTCCATTGCACGCGCTTGGGATTGTTGAAGCTGCTGATACATGGCATTCGATTTGCCATACCACGCCATATTGCTGATGTTGGCGAGCAGGGTGGAGCGTTTCGCCGTTGCAATGAGTTCGTCGCCGAAACCATCTTCATAGCAGATATTGAAGGCGACTTTTTGATCTTTCATTGTCAAAGGCGCCTGGTTGTCGCCGCCTTTTTGAAAGTCGGCCAAAGGCATATCCATCATTTTATAGAGACGCTCGGTAATGGCGGGCAATGGCTTGTATTCGCCGAATGGAACGAGGTGGTTCTTGGCGTAGTAGGGGATGACATCGGAAGTGCTGTTGTGATAGTCGCTCAAATTGATGACTGCATTTTCGTAGCCGTTGCCGTCGGGCGTATATTGGCTGATACCGATGGCCAACGCGCTGCCGTTGCTTTGCGCTTGCTCGGCGAATTGTTCCAAGATGCCTTCGGGCAGGTCTTGGCGCATCAGCGGCAAGGCGGTTTCAGGCAGGATGACGATGTCGGCACTGGTTTTGCTGATTTGTTCGTAGTATTTCTGAATGGTTGGGATGATTTGCTCTTCCTTCCATTTCAGATTTTGCTCGATATTGCCTTGAATCAGGGCAACCGTGCTGGTGCTGCCGTCAGGGCGGGTGTATTCGGTTTGTTGGGAAATGTAGCCGACGGAGCAGAGCGCAACGATAAGGAATAAGGGCAGGAGGCGGTGTTTCAGACGGCCGTGGTTGTCAATCAGCAACACCAGCCATGCGCTGAGGAAAGCGGTTGTCAGCGTGACCATATGAATGCCGCCCAACGGCGCGAAACCTGCCAACGGGCTGTCTTTGATGATTTGGGAATAGCCGATTGCGCCCCAGCCGAATCCGGTCAGGAAGCGTTCGCGGGCAAATTCTGCCAGCGTCCACAAAATCGGTAGCAGGAGGCCGGTTTTGGCCCAGCGCGCCAGGTTGCATTTTCTCCACACCCAAAAACAGATGGCCGGATAAAGCGCAAGAAATGCCGGCAGCAGAAAGGTGAGGGGGATGGCGTACGAATCCGGCAGACCCGAAACATCATGCAGGGCAGTGTGTATCCAATAAAACTGCGCCGTATAACCGATTAATCCGAACAGATAGGCAGACATGACGGCAAAGCGCGGACGCAATTCAATCAGGCGTATCAGCGCGCCAAACAACAACGGCATCAGCCAAAAATGATAATACGGGGCGAAAGTGAACGGTGTCGCGGCGGCAATCAAGATGACCAGCGGCCAGTAAAGCAGCGGATGTTGCCAGTATTGTTCGAGTTTACGGAAAATATTCATGCTTTAAATGGTATTGAGGCCGTCTGAAAAATTTTCAGACGGCAGGGAAACAAAATCAGTCTTTTTGAAACAATTTCATTGCAGGCAGGACAATTGCGCAGGCCAATGCACCGGCGGCTACTCCGACCACCAGATTGGCGATATGTTCCATCATGCCGCTGTCCCAATGTTGTGCGTGGAGGAAATCGTGCAAAAAACCAAGGTTGTGGGCGATCAGTCCGCCGCCGACCAAGAACATCGCCAGCGTGCCGACAATGCTCAAGCCGCGCATAAACCAAGGCATAAATGAAATCAAACCGCGTCCGATGCCTTGTACGGCGGCACTTTTCTGGCGCATCAACATCATGCCGAGGTCGTCAAGTTTGACGATAATGCCGACCAAACCATAGACCAATGCCGTCATGCCGACACCGATGGCGGCCATAACCAAAGAACGCGTCATCAGGTCATATTTTTCAACAACGCCCAGCGCGATAATGATGATTTCGGCGGAGAGGATGAAATCTGTGCGGACCGCGCCTTTAACTTTTGTTTTTTCGTCTGTGACTTCAGGCTCGGCATCGTGTCTGTCTTCGTGTTCATTGCGGTGCAGAAATTTGTGCAACAGTTTTTCTACGCCTTCAAAACACAAATAAACACCGCCGATCATCAGCAAGGGCGTAATCAGTGCAGGCAGGAAAGTGGAAAGCAATAGCGCAAGCGGCACCAGAATCAGCTTGTTGACCAGAGAGCCTTTTGCCACCGCCCAAATAATCGGCAATTCGCGCTCGGCGGATACGCCGGTTACCTGATTGGCGTTGAGTGCCAAATCGTCACCGACCACGCCGGCGGTTTTTTTGGCGGCGACTTTGGTCATCATCGCTACATCGTCCAAAACGGCGGTAATGTCGTCCAAAAGCGTAAAGAGAGAGGCGAAGGCCATAATGTTGTCCGGATAAAATCAAATAAACGCGCGATTATATATGAAAATTCAGTTGCTTGAATGTTTTTCAGACGGCCGTTGACGGAAATTAACCAAAGGCCGTCTGAAAATGCTATTTCGGCGTATAACGTCCCGCCATGGCTTTATACACCATATTTTCGTATTTTAAGGCTTCATAGCGTTGGTTCAGCAGGTTTTGAGCCGAGCTGTACTCCGAATTCAAAGCCTCCAGCCAGTCTTTCAGTTCGTTTTTACCGTGTTGGTAGCGGACTTGATAGTAATGGCTGTTTTTCTTGTCCAACTGATAACGCTGTTCCTGATTGGCAAGGCCGGCCTGCGCGTTTTTGTAGGCAAGGTAGTTGGTGTTGACTTCGTTGAGCGCTGTGGTCAAGGCTTTTTCAAAATTCAGCTTGGCGCTGTCCATCTCCGCTTGTACGGTTTTGTCTTTCCATTTCATGGTCTGCCAATTAAGGAAAGGCAGATTGATGGTGGCCGAACCGCCCAACATAGGGATATTGAACGTGCTTTTTGCTTTGTCGGACGACGTACTCAAACTTGCGCCCAAAGTAATCGACGGATACCAACTGCGTTTTTGCGCGTTGACCGATTGTTGCGACGCTTGCAGGCGGTATTCGGCGGCGCGCAGGTCGGGGCGGTTGGCCAAAACGGTAATCGGTACGTCCAAATTTACGCCTTTGACCGGCAACAGGCGGAATTGTGCCGGATCGGCGGCCATGTTTTCAGACGGCCTTAAATTCAATAAATTACGCAAAACCTGTTTTTGCGTATCCAAATTGTTTTGCAAAGACAACAGGCTGTTTTCCGCACTCAGCAATGACTGTTTGGCTTGGGTCGGTTGGCTGGAGTCAGCCCGGCCGTAGCGGAACTTGGCATTCGCAATGCGGTTGATTTCCTGATATTGCTTCAGCGATTTTTGCGCCAACTCGATGGCTTCGTTCAGGTAGGCAATATTGAAATAGGCATCGGCAACATTATTAATCAAAGTCAGGCGTGTGTTGGCCATGTCTTCATGCGTGGCTTGGTATTCCCATACCTGCGCATCGGCAGTGGCACTGAGTTTGCGCCACAAATCCAATTCGTAGCTCAAGCCAAGCTGGCTGCTGAAGGTATTGCCGTGGCTGCCGGTTTTCAGGTTTTTAGAAGCATTCGCACCCAATGATCCGCTGAACGAAGGTACCAAATCCGCACCCAAAATATTGGCTTGGTACAAAGCCTTGTTGACGCTGATGGCCGCCTGTTTCAAATCGATATTGTTCGCCAGCGCCTGCTCCATCAGCGCATTAAGCTGCGGGCTTTGGTAGATTTCCCACCAGTTGCCGTTTACATCGTAGCGTTCGGCAGTTTCCGCCGCACTCATGATTTGGCCGGTTGCTTCCAACGTCAGATTCGGATTGGCTTTAGGCGCGGCGCACGCACTTAGGGCAAGGGCAACAGCCAATGACAAGGCTGCTTGGGAAAAAGGTTTCGTCTTCATAAAAATCTTTCGGGTAACGGCATTTCAGACGGCCTTAAGATAATAGGCCGTCTGAAACATAATCAATCTTGAGCTAAGGCATCAATCGGGTTGAGCTTGGAAGCTTTGTTGGCAGGCATAAAGCCGAACGCGACGCCGATGGCGGTGGAGCAGACCACCGCGCCGATGACGGAAGTCATGGAAATGCTCATCGGGAAGTCGGTGACAAAGTAGTTGAACACCAGGCTGATGCTTGCGGACAACAATACGCCCGAAAGGCCGCCGATGATACAGATTAAGACGGCCTCAATCAGGAACTGTTGCAAAATATTGTTGCGGCGTGCGCCGATTGCCATGCGGACACCAATTTCTTTGGTGCGCTCGGTAACGGAGACCAGCATGATGTTCATCACGCCGATACCGCCGACCACCAAAGAGATGACCGCAATGGAAGAAATCAGCAGCGTCATGGTGCCGGTCGTGCTTTCAACCATTTCTTTGATGCTGTCGCTGTTGTTCATAAAGAAGTCTTCTGTACCGTGGCGTGCTTTCAGCAGCTCGGTCAGGCTTTTTTCGGCGACTTGCGTGTTGGCATCGTCTTTGATTTTGACAACGATGGAGTTGGTATGGCTCTCGCCGGTAATTTGGTGCATGACCGTTGTATAAGGCGACCAAAGCATCAGCGAGTCAGAGTTGCCGAACGAGTTGTCATCCTTTTTCATAATGCCGATGACGGTTAGCGGGCGTTTTTTGAAAAGGATGGTTTTGCCTAAAGGATTGACGCCTTCGCCGAAGAGTTTGGTTTTGGTGTTTTGGTCGATGACGACGACTTGGGCATCGGTTTTTACATCGTCATCATCAAACAGACGGCCTTCTTCCAATTTCAAACCGCGCACGTCGAAATATTGTTCGCCTACGCCGTAAAGTGAGGCGGTCAGGTCGGTGTTGCGGTAGGTTAAGGTGCCGCCGGAGTTGGTTTGAGGGGTGGCAGAGGCGACGTAGCTTTGTTGGCTGATGGCTTTTGCGTCATTAATCGTCAGTGTCTTGACCCGTCCGCTTCTACGGTCGCCAAAACCACGTCCGGGGAAGATGCTGATGGTGTTTGTGCCCATCGAGTTGATGTCTTCCAGGATTTTTTGTTGCGAGCCATTACCTAAGGCCACTACCGATACCACCGATGCGATACCGATGATAATCCCCAGCATGGTCAGCAGCGAACGCATTTTGTGCGCCATAATCGCCTGTACCGACATTTTGAATGCTTCCATAAATTGATCGTAATAAAACGACCAGGAAGCTTTTTCTTTAATCCTCTCCACTTTGCTGGGCGGGATATCGGGATTTTTAGACGTATCCGAAATAATCTGACCGTCGCGGATTTCGATGACGCGGTTCGCATTTGCCGCAATGCCCGGATCGTGGGTGACCATAATCACGGTATGCCCGTCTTCGTGCAGCTTGTGGATGATTTCCATCACATTTTTACCGCTGGCGGTATCCAATGCGCCGGTCGGTTCGTCGGCAAAGATAATTTCGCCGCCGTTCATCAACGCGCGGGCGATCGAAACGCGCTGTTGCTGACCGCCGGAAAGCTCGCTGGGTTTGTTGCCTTCTTTATTTTGCAAGCCCAAATCGCCCAACAGTTTTTCCGCACGTTCCGCGCGCTCTTTGCTGTCCATGCCCATATACACGGCAGGCAGGGCGACGTTGTCCCGGGCGGTCAGCGAGCTTAACAGGTTGTAACGCTGGAAAATAAAGCCGAAACGCTCACGGCGCAAAGCCGCCAGCTCATCCGGCTGCATTTGCGATGTTTCGATGCCGTCGATTTGATAAGAGCCGGAGGTGGCGGTATCCAGACAGCCCAAGATATTCATCAGCGTCGATTTGCCTGAGCCGGACTGGCCGATAATCGCCACAAAGTCGCCTTTCTCAATAGAAAGGCTGACATCTTTCAATACGTGCACACGGTTTTCACCGCTACCGAAAAAACGGTTGATATTCTTACATTCGATTAAACTCATAATCTTTCCGGGCGAAAAATAGAAATACAGGAACTAAGGCCGTCTGAAACACAGCCAAACCTTTCAGACGGCCTTAATCAATCAGCGAGGAGGGCCGCCACCCATCATCGCGTGTTCGCTGCTCTTATTCTTTTCATCTGCGCTCATTTCAGAAACGATCACTTTTTCGCCTTCTTTTAAGCCGCTTTTGATTTCGGTATTCATGCTGTCTTTCAAACCGACGGTTACTTCGCGCTCGACAGCTTTATTGTCTGCACCCAAAACGCTGACAAATGATTTGCCGTTATGCTTTTTTACGGTCAGCGTCGATACCAGTAAAACATTCTTCACGCCGTTGATTTCGATCGTGTTTTGAGTGGTCATGCCGATAGAAAGTTTGCCTTCGGGATTCGGTACCAGTGCGCGGGCATAGTAGTAAATCGCATTGGAAGTCGTGTCCGTGCTGCTGGTGTAGTTGCCCAAAGACATGGTGGTCAGGCCGGGGTCGACACTGTCTAATTTCGCTTTAATCGGGGTGTCCGGCTCGGACAAAATGGTGAACGAAATATCCTGACCGGCTTTGACTTTTGTGATGTCGCCTTCGGCAATCTGCATTTTGTTTAACATGGTTTCCAGATTGGCCAGCTGGATAATGGTCGGCGTAGATTGCGCCGCATTGACGGATTGGCCTTCTTCAACAGGAATGGCGACCACAGTACCGTCCATGGTGGCGGTAATCCGCGTGTGGCCCAGTTCGGATTCGGCTGTATTGATGGAGATTTTTGATTGTTTGATGGAGGCCTTCAGTTCGGCAACATTGGCTTTGGCTGCGGCTAAAGAGTCTTGTGCAGATTCCAAGTCTTCCTTGGAAGTTGCCTGTTCTTTCCATAAGGCAAGTTCGCGTTTATATTTTTTCTCCGCACTGGAAAGCGCGATTTCGGCAGAAACCAATTTTGCCTGATAGGTTTCCAGTTTGGATTTTTCGGTATTTAAGGTATTGATCTGATTGGTTGAGTCGATTTCCGCAATCAGATCGCCTTTTTTCACTTGTTGGCCCAGTTTCACATACAGTTTTTTAATCTGACCTGAAGCTTCCGCGCCTACGGATACCAAATTGGAAGGTGAGATTTCGCCGGTTGCCGACACGGTTTGACGGATATCGCCGCGTTTGACCACTTCTGTAATAAAAGAAGACTGAGGCTCAGGCTTCATCAAAGACCAGCCGCCGAAAGCCGCTGCTACTACAACAGCCGTACCGGCCGCCCACTTGAAAACTTTAGACATATAAAAGGAACCAATTCAATAAAATAACGTTGCAGACAAGCAATAAATGTATTGATAGAAACAAAAAAACAACTGGATTTTACTGTAAAGACCAAGGCCGACCAAGAGACGGTCGGCTTAAATTGAAGTTTAACTTATTGAAATAAAAAATAAAGGGCAGTAAACATTTTTCAGAACTTGCACCTCATTTACATAAATTCCCAAACTCCCTCCGAATCTGAACATTTAAGCCGCAAGAAAACGACTATAATATTCATGTCTTATTCTAATTATTTACGACATAAATACAATGAAACATCAACAAGGCTTCACGCTTATCGAGCTGCTGATAGTCGTTTTGATTGCAGCCATTCTTGCTACCATCGCATATCCGTCTTATCAAAACTACATCCGCCAAACGCGTCTCGCATCCGTCCGCACACAGATGCTGCATAATGCCCAACAACTTGAACGCTACTATACTCAAAAAAGTACATTTGTAGGGTTTCCTGATGGAAATTTGCAGCAGAATCAATATTTCGATATTAGTTTTTCCAAAGATACGGCTTCTGCGCCTAATCCTTCCGAAAATGCGGCTTCTATGCCTAATCCTTCCGATTCAGGTTATATTTTGAAGGCAGAACCCAACCAAGAAACTAACGCAAATGAAACCTGTACCGTTTATTACAACGACAGCGGTATTACCTGGGCAAAAAACAGCAATAAACAAAACTGTCCCGGCTATGAAACGCTCACAGATGAGAAATAAACAAAGGCCGTCTGAATTTCAGACGGCCTTTTTGATGGTTTGGCTGTATAAGCACATTAGCTTATACAGGGCAAAGATTGGTAATCCTGACCCAATGTGAAGTCAATCTTAGCCTTTGCGGCGCGGTTCGTCAGGGCGGATGCGGGAAGCCAGCTGGTCGAGGATGCCGTTGACGAATTTATGGCCGTCGGTGCCGCCGAAAGTTTTGGTAACTTCGATGGCTTCGTTGATGATGACAGGATAGGGGGTTTCAGGCATGGTGCTCAGCTCATGGCAAGCAACCAGCAAAACAGCGCGTTCGATAGGGCTGAGGTCTTTCTCGTCGCGGTCAAGCAGGGGGCTGATTTTTTCCATGTATTCTTCGGCATGGGTTTGTGCGCCGAAAAACAGTTTGTTGAACAGCTCTTCATCCATATTGGGCGCTTGGGACAGTTCGCGGATGTTTTTGGCGATTTCGGGAGCGGCTGTTTTGTTGATGCCTGCTTGATAAATGGCTTGTACGGCAAGCTCGCGTGCGCGGCGGCGTGGGCTTTTCATGGGTATTCCTTGTGAAGAGGGTGCCGATGGTTGTCGGCTGAATATTGAATGATTCAGACGGCCTCAATGTCATGATTGAGAGGCCGTCTGAAAATATGCGGTATTCAATACGGGGAGAAGCTTATTCTTCGTCGTCTTCGTATTGTTCTGACAAAAGATGGTTGACCAAGTTGGCACATTCTACGGCAACTTTGGCGGCATCGGAGGCTTTTTCTTCGATACGTGCGACGGCCTGTTCGTCGTTTTCAGTTGTCAGGATGGCGTTGGCAATCGGGATGTTGTAATCAAGAGCAACGCGGCTGACGCCTGCGCCGGATTCATTGGATACCAATTCAAAGTGGTAGGTTTCGCCGCGAATGACAACGCCGATGGCAATCAGGGCATCGAATTGTTCGGATGAAGCGAGGTTCATCAGCGCGATAGGTACTTCAAGCGCGCCAGGAACGGTGGCAAGTGTGATGTTGTCTTCGGCTACGCCCAATTCTTTTAAGGTGCGGCAACAAACTTTGACCATTTCGCTGCCGATTTCGTTGGTGAAGCGGGCCTGAACGATGCCGATGCGCAAGTTGGTACCGTCGAGGCGGGGTTCGATAATGTTCATGATGATTCCTTCAATATTGGTGAAATAGGGATTCGGCTCGGTTTCAGACGGCCTTGTTATAGGGAAGGCCGTCTGAAACGAAATGAGGATGGATTATTCTTGCGGCTGCCAATCGGCAACGGCTTGGAACTCGCCGTCTTCGTTCAATTCCCACGCGCTGCCTTCTGCCTGAGTCAGCAGGGGCGCGATGTCGGGATTGTCTGCGGTAATGGCGGAGAGGCTGACAATGCTGAAATTGTCGGGATTGTCGGTGTATTCGTCGGTTTCGTCGCCGCTGAAAATACGCCAGCCACTGTCGTTTTCAAATACGGGGGCTTCGCGGTAGAGGAAGCCGACAGGCTCGCCTTGTTCGGCGACGGTGTTGGTGACGATGCAGCGGTCGAGCGCTGCGGCCAATGCTTGGGCAAATTTGTTCATGGAGTTGACAAAGAGATGATTTGGCATGATTTTACACGATTCGCCGCTTTTCCGCACGGATGTGTGCAGGGGCGGTTTGATGGTACAATGTCGGTAAGTGCCGTCAGGTTTGAACATGACGGCTTTTGATTGTTTATCGGCTTGAGGGACGCAAGAAACAATGAGCCAAAATAAAAAAGTTGCCGGTGTAGCCTTTTTATTTTGTTTCACTGCGGATGAGGCGTATTTTCGGGCTGTTTTTTGAAAGTATGGAATGAAACCTGATTTGCTCAAACAGCAGGCGCATCGAGCGATTCAAAAGCGTCTGGGCTATGAGTTCCGCAATATGGAGCTGCTTCAGCAGGCTTTGACCCACCGCAGCTACAATGCCAAACACAATGAGCGTTTTGAATTTGTCGGCGATTCGATTTTGAACTATTCCGTGGCGAGGATGTTGTTTGACGCGTTTCCGAAATTGTCGGAAGGCGAGTTGTCGCGGATGCGAGCGGCTTTGGTGAATGAAGGTGTATTGGCTGAAATCGCGTTGGAAATGAATGTCGGCGACGGTTTGTATTTGGGTGCCGGCGAGTTGAAGAGCGGCGGTTTCAGACGGCCTTCGATTTTGGCAGACGCGATGGAGGCGATGTTTGCGGCGGTCAGTTTTGATGCTGATTTTTCTGCGGCGGAAAAAGTGGTTCGCCATTTGTTTGCGGAACGCGTGAAACGTGCGGATTTGAATATCGGCAAGAAAGACAGTAAAACTGCTTTGCAGGAAGCCTTGCAGGCACGCCGCTTTGCTCTGCCGAAATACCGAATCGAAGAGCAGGCGGAGCAGACGGCTGATGCGATGTTTGTGATTTCCTGCGATTTGGGCGAACTCGGTTTCATCTGCAATGCACGCGGCAGCAGTCGGAAAGTGGCCGAGCAAAAAGCGGCATGTGAAGCCTTAGAATGGTTGGAACAGAAGTTTCCTTTGAAAAAATCTAAAAAATAATATTTCAGACGGCCTTTGAGAAAATGCAAAGGCCGTCTGAAACAATCAAGAAAGTCATATATAAATGGATATCGAAACCTTTTTGCAAAATGAGTCGCAACACCCGACCGATTATCGTTGCGGCTTTGTGGCCATCGTGGGTCGTCCGAATGTCGGTAAATCCACGCTGATGAACCATTTAATCGGTCAGAAAATCAGTATTACCAGTAAAAAAGCACAAACCACGCGCAACCGTGTAACCGGTATTTACACCGACGACACGGCGCAATTTGTGTTTGTCGATACGCCGGGTTTTCAAACCAATCACCGCAATGCCTTGAATGACCGTCTTAATCAAAACGTAACCGAAGCGCTGAGCGGCGTGGATGTGGTGGTTTTTGTGGTGGAAGCCATGCGCTTTACCGATGCCGATCGCGTGGTGCTGAAGCAGTTACCTAAGCATACGCCTGTGGTATTGGTGGTCAATAAAATTGATAAAGACAAAGCCAAAGACAAATTTGCACTTGAGGCGTTTATCAATGAAGTACGCCAAGAGTTTGAGTTTGCCGCCAGCGAGGCAGTCAGCGCAAAACATGGCCTGCGTATTGCCAATCTGTTGGAACTGCTCAAGCCTTATCTGCCGGAAAGTATCCCGATGTATCCGGAAGATATGGTGACGGATAAATCCAGCCGATTCCTGGCGATGGAAATTGTGCGCGAAAAATTGTTCCGCTATTTGGGCGAAGAGTTGCCGTATGCGATGAATGTTGAAGTGGAGCAGTTTGAGGAAGAGGAAAGCGGACTGTTCCGCATTTATATCGCGGTGTTGGTCGATAAAGACAGCCAAAAGGCGATTTTGATTGGCAAGGGTGGGGAGAAATTGAAGAAAATTTCTACTGAAGCACGCCTTGATATGGAAAAATTGTTTGATACCAAAGTCTTTTTGAAGATTTGGGTGAAAGTAAAATCCGGTTGGGCAGACGATATTCGTTTTCTGCGTGAATTGGGTTTGTAATGTAATGTGTTTGAACAAAGGCCGTCTGAAAAATTTTCAGACGGCCTTTTGTTTTGTTTGATTAAGCCAATAATTCAGCCAGGCGTTTGACGATTTCATCTGCTGCTTGGCGTTTGGATGTTTCTGGAAATGAGGTTTCGGCAAGGTCATCAATAATGGTGATTTGATTGGTTGGCTTACCCATGGAAACGGAAACTTGGTTGGCCACCAGCATCGGTACGTTTTTGCGCAAACGTTTTGCCCGTGCAAATTCCAAAACCTGATGGCTTTCTGCAGCAAAGCCGACGCAGAATGGTGGAGAAGGCAAGGCTGCAACGGATGCGAGAATATCCGGATTTTCCGTCAGTTCGATAACCGGGGGCTGATTGCCGTTTTTCTTCAGTTTCTCGTTGCTGCTGTTTTTGACTTTATAGTCTGCAACGGCTGCGACGGAAATAAAGACATCTTGTTTCGGAATATGGCGATGAACCGCCTGATACATGGCTTCTGCGCTGACAGCCTGTTCAGAATGAGTTAAGCCTGCGGGCAAGGCCGTCTGAATTTGACCGTAAATCAGCGTGACCTCCGCTCCGGCAGCACGGCAGGCACGCGCTAAAGCCATACCCATTTGTCCGCTGGAAATATTGGTAATGCCGCGAACAGGATCGATGGCTTCAAACGTTGCGCCGGCTGTAATCAGAACTTTTTTACCGCTCAGTAGCTTGGGTATCCATAAATCCTCTAGCAAATCTGCCAGATCGACCGCTTCGACCATTCTGCCTGTACCTGTTTCGCCGCAAGCCTGTTCGCCATTGTTTGGGTAAAACACGGTAATGCCGTCTGAAACCAGTTGCTCAATATTGCGCAGGTTGGAAGGGTTATTCCACATTTCGACATTCATTGCAGGCGCAACGGCCAAAGGACATTTTCTGGCTGCGGCCAAAGTAGTCAGCAGGTTGTCGGCCAATCCGTTGGCAATTTTGGCAATCGTATTGGCAGTTGCAGGTGCAATAAGAAATGCATCGGCTTCGCGCGTCAGATTGATGTGCGCCATGCCATTATTGGAAGCGCCTGAATAGGTATCCGATAAAACAGGATTGCCGGTTAAAGCTTGGAAAGTCAGCGGGGAGACAAATTCTGTCGCAGAATCTGTCATCACCACTGATACAGAATATCCTTGCTTTTTCAGCAGTCTGACCAGTTCGCAAGATTTATACGCCGCAATACCGCCGGTAATGCCGAGGAGAATGTGTTTGCTCATAAATAACGGGTTCATGAAATGAGATATAGGAATCAAATCAAATTAGATTTGTTCGATGTTGATTCTGGCCAGTTTTGCTTTAATCGCATTACCATATCTCTTTGGTAAGAATGCTGAAACCGCTCCATTTTTCACTTCAGTCACATAACTGCAGACTTTAAATTCAGGAACAACATTGAGCGAGTAGTCCGGATTGACTAAAGGTGAAGCACTGGAGTACAGCGTCCATCTTGCCAGACTGCCGTCTTCATAATCAGTCGTTGCATTAAAGCTGGTAACCCCTTCGCTGAAAGCGATTTGATAATTAGAGTAGAACTCGCCGGGAATTTCGTGTGCATTACAGAAATCAAATAATCTGTCATGTGCAAACAGATTCTGACGGATATAGGCCCACAATTCTTTTTCTAGAAAATCTTGGTCGGCAAAATGTCTGGAAGGATAGCCCTCGTCGACAAAGTTTTGAATCCTTTCCTGCATATCTGGGACTGCGCCCGCTTTAGCGCCCCACATACCCGCAAGAATTAGGGCGGTATGCGAGCCTGAGTCGCGAATAGTGTGGAATAGTGTGCCACTTTTTATCCATTCGGATACGGCCGCTGCATCACGATAACAAATAATAGAATCTGCATCACGGAAAATAACGTATTCAACCTCGGGATCATTAATGGCAAGAAAGCGCCACATCGTACCCGGCCAGTTGTCCAACGGTGCGCCAACTTTAATCACTTCTGCTCCGTTATTTATAAATCGTTGAATAGCTTCAGCCGATACAGAATCGTCGACATAAAAACGACATGTCCAACCGGGGAAAAGTACAGGAGCAAGCTGGGTATTTAAGACGGCAGGCTCAATATATTTGGAATTATTGCCAAATAAAGAAAAGGAGATAATCCGTTTGCCGTTTTTTGGAGCTGGTGTCGGAATGATTTCATGTTCTAGGTCTGGGATGGCTTTATCTTTTAGAACCAAAGCTTGATGACCGTAAAACCCGGTTTTTTCCCAATTATCTAGAGCGCCGTAAGCATGGGCAAGTAAATCCAAAGCAGGAATATAGGTGCTATCCAGCTCTAGCGTTTTCATTTCAGCCTCAATGGCTTTTTCCCATTTCAATTGCTTCAGATAGGCATAAGCAACTTTATGATGAAATTCGACAGATTGGGGATTGAGAAGGCAAAGAATCTCGGCACGTTTTAGCGCTTCCTCGTAATTTTCCTCTTCGATAAAAGAGTGATATGCTTGTTCAAATTTTTGTTGAATCTTTTCGTTACTCATAATAGGGACTATTCTAAATTTATGATTGTTTTATTGGAGAAAGTAGAGATTGTAAGAGTAGATAGGGCTAAAGCGCCAGTAATATAGAGATAAGAATGCTGAATGTGGCAAATTAAGAGCAAAGCCGCAGGACTATTTATCTTAGGATATCTGTTTTATCTATCGAACGATAAAATCCAATAAATTTTAAATCATTTAAATACAGATAGTTGTGAAAAATTTTTAATTTTTTTTTGAAATTGGGTGTTGACTGGTTTCGTTGTGAGGCGTATAGTT
>NZ_KV833379.1:0-21859 GCF_001837635.1 Neisseria sp. HMSC070H10 | reverse complement strand
AACCGTAGCCGGTGGCGCACAGCTGAAACTGGCCGATGTGTTGAATGTCGGTCAAGCGGCTCCGGTGAAAATCGATGGCGATAAAGGTGAAGTCAGCGGCTTGAGCAATACGACTTTGGGCGGCAACGACTTTGCCCAAGGTAAACGTGCGGCGACCGAAGAGCAGCTGAATGCGGCCCAAGATCAGTTGGTGAATGTATTGGGTGGTAATGCGGCCAATAATGGCGGCAACATCAGCATGACCGATATTGGCGGTACTGGTGAGAACAATATCCACGATGCAATCAAAGCCGTCAATGCAACTGCCAATCTGCCTTTGACTTTTGGCGGAGACAGCGGCA
This sequence comes from Neisseria sp. HMSC070H10, assembly GCF_001837635.1. NCBI lineage: Bacteria > Pseudomonadati > Pseudomonadota > Betaproteobacteria > Neisseriales > Neisseriaceae > Neisseria > Neisseria sp. HMSC070H10. Next base: position 21,518 of record NZ_KV833379.1, on the reverse strand, counting down.
AAGATGTTGAACGCAAACCGGGTACGAAGCTGAATATTGTTGGCGGTCAAACTGATGCAACCAAACTTTCAGACGGCAATATCGGCGTTGTAGCGAATGGCTCTGATAAGTTGGAAGTCAAATTGGCTAAAGACTTGGCTGTTGATAGCGTGAAAGCCGGTGATACCACTGTAAATACCGATGGTGTGAAAGTTGGCGATGTCAACCTGACTAAAGCCGGCTTGAACAACGGCGGCAACAAGATTACCAACGTTGCAGCCGGTACCGATGATACTGATGCGGTGAATGTTGCTCAGTTGAACAAAGCTGCGGCTGCGGCTAAGACTGAAGTCGTTCAAGGCGATAACATTGTTGTTACTCAGGATGTCGGTGCCAATGGCCAAACCATTTACAAAGTGGCTACCGATAAAAACCTGAAAGTCGACAGCGTTACCGCAGGCGATACTGTGATGAATAATGACGGTGTGAAAGTTGGCGATGATGTTGCCTTGAACAAAGACGGCTTGAAAGCAGGCGATGTCAACCTGACCAAAGCTGGCTTGAATAATGGCGGCAACAAGATTACCAACGTTGCGGCCGGTACGGATGACACCGATGCAGTCAATGTTTCCCAACTGAAACAAGCTGCTGCTGCATCTAAGACTGAAGTCGTTCAAGGTAAGAACATCGTTGTCACTCAGAAAACAGGCGACAAGGGTCAAACTGTTTACGAGGTGGCAACCGATAAAGACTTGGATGTTGACAGCGTGAAAGCCGGCGATACCGCAGTGAATACTGATGGTGTGAAAGTGGGTGACGATGTTGCATTGAACAAAGACGGCTTGAAAGCAGGCAAGGTAAACCTGACTAAAGACGGCTTGGACAATGCGGGCAACAAAGTAACCAACGTAGCCGACGGCGACCTCAATGCGAACAGCAAAGATGCCGTCAACGGCAGCCAGTTGTACGCAACCGACCAAAACGTAGCCAACAATGCTGCGACTATCGCCAAAGGCATTAACTTTGGCGGTACAACCGGCAGCAACAACTACGCATTGGGTTCTACCATCAACGTTAAAGGCGACAGCAACATCATCAGCGAAACCGTAGCCGGTGGCGCTCAACTGAAGCTGGCTGACGAGATTAGCGTGAAGACAGTGAATGCCGATACATTCAAAGCAGGTGATACTGTGATGAATAACGACGGCGTGAAAGTCGGCAATAAAGTTGCGTTGAACAAAGACGGTCTGACCGCAGGCAATACCGTGGTCAACAACGATGGCGTAACCATCGCTGCGCCGACTGAAAACAATCCGAACAACCAAGTCAAATTGTCTCCTGTCGGTCTGAACAACGGCGGCCAACGCATTACCAATGTGGCTCCGGGTAAAGACGGTACAGACGCGGCAAACGTGAACCAATTGATTGGTTTGGGTACCGAGTTGCAGAACAACATCAACCAAGTAGGTAAGAAAGCCTACGCGGGTGTGGCCGGTGCGATTGCCCAAGGCTCGATTCCGCAAGTAACCCGTCCGGGTGCGACCGGTATCGGTGTCGGCAGCGGCTACTATGGCGGCCAGTCTGCCATGGCCATTGGCGTGTCTGCGATGAGCGACGGCGGCAACTGGATTGTCAAAGGCAACTTCTCGGCCAATACCGACGGTCATGTCGGTGTGGGTGCCGGTGCGCTGTATCAGTGGTAAGTTGGCAATGACAGGCAACTAGATTTGCTGCCTGAATAGGGAGGCCGTCTGAAATTTTAGGTTTCAGACGGCTTTTTTTCTGAAAACACTTGAATTTAGGCTAGATGAAACGATATGCTTCATCTATTTACCGCATGACTCTGAAAGAGAACAAATGAGCAAAACCATCCATTATTTGAAAGACTACGCCGCGCCAGCGTACCGTATTCTGAAAACCGACCTGCATTTCGATATTTTAGAACCGCAAACCATCGTCAAATCCAGTCTGACCGTTCAACCTGAAAGAGCAGGGGAGCCGTTGGTATTGGATGGTTCGGCAAAACTGCTGTCTGTGAAAGTAAACGGCCAGGCCGTAGATTATGTGTTGGAAGACGAAAAACTGACGATTGCAGGCGTGCCGTCTGAAAACTTTACGCTGGAAGTGGAAACCGAAATTCTGCCTGCTGAGAACAAATCTCTGATGGGTCTGTATGCTTCCGGCGGCAATTTGTTTACCCAATGCGAACCGGAAGGTTTCCGCAAAATTACGTTCTACATCGACCGTCCGGATGTCATGTCTAAATTTACCACCACGATCGTTGCAGACAAAAAACGCTATCCGGTGTTGCTGTCTAACGGCAATAAAATCGGTGGCGGCGAGTTTTCAGACGGCCGTCATTGGGTGAAATGGGAAGATCCGTTTGCCAAACCGAGCTATCTCTTTGCTTTGGTGGCAGGCGATTTGGCGGTAACGGAAGATTATTTTACGACCATGAGCGGCCGTAAGGTCAAAATCGAGTTCTACACCACGGAGACAGACAAACCTAAAGTCGGTTTTGCAGTTGAATCGTTGAAAAATGCGATGAAATGGGACGAAACACGCTTCGGTTTGGAATACGACTTGGATATTTTCATGGTCGTTGCCGTGGGCGATTTCAATATGGGCGCGATGGAAAACAAAGGTTTGAATATTTTCAACACCAAGTTTGTGCTGGCCAACAGCCGTACCGCGACCGATACCGACTTTGAAGGCATCGAATCTGTTGTCGGCCACGAATATTTCCACAACTGGACGGGCAACCGTGTGACCTGCCGCGATTGGTTCCAATTGTCGCTGAAAGAAGGTTTGACCGTATTCCGCGATCAAGAGTTTTCCGGCGACCGAGCCAGCCGCGTGGTACGCCGTATCGACAATGTCCGTATGCTACGCTTGTTCCAATTCCCTGAAGATGCAGGCCCGACTGCGCATCCTGTTCGCCCGGCCAGCTATGAGGAGATGAACAACTTCTACACCATGACCGTCTATGAAAAAGGTGCAGAAGTAGTGCGCATGTATCATACCTTGCTCGGAGAAGAGGGCTTCCAAAAAGGCATGAAGCTGTATTTCCAACGCCACGATGGTCAGGCTGTGACTTGTGATGATTTCCGTGCCGCAATGGCAGACGCAAACGGCATCAATCTTGATCAGTTTGCTTTATGGTACAGCCAAGCCGGTACGCCGGTTTTAGATGCTCAAGGCCGTCTGAAAGGTGGAGCGTTTGAATTGACCATTAAACAAACCATTCCGGCCACGCCCGATATGGCGGACAAGCAGCCGATGATGATTCCGGTCAAAACCGGTTTGCTGAATGAAAAAGGCGAAGCGGTTGAGTTTGAATATCAAGGCAAACGGGTGAAAGAGGCGGTTTTGGTATTGACCGAAGCCGAGCAGACTTTTGTGTTGGGCGGCGTCAATGAGCCGGTTATCCCGTCTCTGCTACGAGATTTTTCTGCACCGGTTACCCTGAACTATCCATACAGCGAGCAAGAATTGGCGACTTTGCTGGCGGCAGATGAAAATGAGTTTGCACGTTGGGAGGCTGCTCAAACCCTGTATCATCGCGCCATTAATGCCAACCGTCAGGCATTGGCGGAAGGCCGTCCTTTACCGGAACACAAAGCATTGATGGATGCTTTGGCTTTGGTGGTTTCCGGTGACTTTGATCCGGCATTCCGTGCCATTTTGCTGCAAATGCCGTCTGAAACCGATGTATGGGCGGAAGAAGAAAATATTGACCCGATTCAGGTTCATCAAGCGCGTGAAGCCTTGCTCAATTCCGTTGCCGTCAAGTTCCTGCCTCAATGGCGCGAGTTGAACCGTCAGGCTGCCGAGCAAGAAAACCAAGCCGATGCCGCTGTTCGTTATGAATACAGCCCGGAATTGGCCGGCTGGCGCACTTTGCGTAATGCTTGCAGGGCATTTATCCTTCGTGCTGACGCTGCGCATATCGAGCACGTTGCGGAGAATTACGAAGCAATGGCGCAAAACATGACCCACGAATGGGGTATCTTATCTGCAATCAACAGCAATGAAAGTGAAATCCGCGATCGTTTGTTGACACAATTTGCCGATAAATTCGCCGATGATGCTTTGGTAATGGACAAATACTTTGCCCTGATTGCCTCAAGTCGCCGTAAAGATACTTTACAGCAAGTTCAGACGGCCTTGAATCATCCTAAGTTCAGTATTGAAAACCCAAATAAAGCCCGTTCTTTATTGATGAGCTTCAGTCGTAATATTCCGCACTTCCATGCAGAAGACGGCAGCGGCTACCGCTTTGTAGCAGATAAAGTGATGGAAATTGACCGCTTTAATCCGCAAGTTGCCGCTCGACTGGTGCAGGCTTTCAACATCTGCAACAAATTGGAAGCCAACCGCAAAGCCGTTATGACTAAAGAGTTGCAACGCATCCATGCACAAGAAGGTTTGTCCAAAGATGTGGGCGAGATTGTTGGTAAGATTTTAAATGAGAAATAAAGCTTGTCTGTTGAACTTATTGTTATTTGGCAATAAGGATAGATAGACTAAAGGCCGTCTGAAACTGATTGGTTTCAGACGGCCTTTTTATATACAACGCTTAAATTAATTTTCGTTGAGGGTAGGGCATAAGAATAAAAAAGAGCCTGCATAAAACAGGCTCTTTTTCATACTAATCCAAAGATTAGAATTTGTGACGCAGGCCAACAGTGCCAGCAGTTTTCTCGTATTTGTAGTCGCCTTTGCCTTCTTTCAACCAGCCGGCAGAAACCAGAGCAGAAGTGCGTTTAGAGAAGTCGTAGTCAGCACCAACGATAACTTGGTTGTAAGCGCTGTTCTCTTGTTTCACGCCTTCTTCTTTAGCTTTGAAGCCGTGAGCGTAAGAAACACGAGGAGTTACGTTGCCGAAGCGGTAAGCAGCAGTTGCACCAACTTCAGTACGTTCGTTTTTCTTAGCACCAGCTACGTCAGCTTTGAAGCCTTCGTATTGACCTACAACAGCAACCATCAGGTTGTTAGCATCGTAACCAGCAGTCAGACGGTGAGCTTGGTGATCTTTGTAAGTACCAGCAGCCAAATTATTGTTGCGGTTGAATACTTTCAAGTAATCAGCAGTCAAGTCAGCACGTTTAGCATAAGAACCAGCATAGCGACCGAAGAAGCCAGAGTTTTCGTAGTTCAGACCTAAGTCGTAAGACTCACGGCTTTTCACAGTGTGAGTGTATTTGTCGCTAGGGTTAGCATTGTCACGTGGTTGGTATTGTACGCTTGCGCTGAAACCACCAAATACAGGGGTATCGTAACGTACAGATACTTTACGAGAATCTACACGTTTGATTTTACCCAATTGCAGAGCATCTTCGTTAGCTGCACTAGATTCCCAAGGGTCGAAGCTGTCGCTGCTGTTGCTCAGGGCATTATCCAAGTTACCGGCACGAATTTTACCGAAACCGCCTTCCAAGCCCAAGAAAGATTCACGGTTAGCGAAACCAGAGTCACCACCGGCGATAGAAGTTTTTTGTTCAACTTGCCAGATAGCATTCAGGTTGCTACCCAAGTGTTCGTGGCCTTTGAAACCGATGCGAGAGCCGAAGTCAGCAATCTCAGTAGCAGTTTTAGAAGAAGTCTTACCCTCTTTTACTTTAGAAATTTCTACGCCAGCTTTAATTTGACCGTACAGAGTTACGTCAGCCATAGCTGCAACAGGCAGGGCAGCCAGAGTCAGGGCAATCAGGGATTTTTTCATTGCTGTTTTCCTTTTTTAAGTGTGAAGAAGCGAGCATTCGTTCTTCTTATTACGATATCGTTCTGTTTCAACGATTCCATGACCATAATATAAAGGTTATGGCTTAAGAAAACAAATTTTCCTCTTGTTTTAGGCGTATTTTTGTTGGGAAACGTTGTTTTTTGCAGACAGAGTAGGTATAGAAAATAGTCGTTTATTTCGTAATATGTTTTTTTAAAAGGAAATTTTAGGAGAATCATGAAAGACAGTTTATAGAGGTTGGGGGTAAATGTTGTTTATATTGTCTTCAGACGGCCTTGTTGAGTGAGGTTTATAGTGTATTGGGTTTTAAAATTATAAAAAAACCTGCCTGAGTAATCAGGCAGGTTTCATTTGCTTGAAAGACAGATTAGTTTTTGTCTTGGTCAACCAGTTTGTTTTTAGCGATCCAAGGCATCATAGAACGCAGTTGTGCACCCACTTTTTCAATTTGGTGGTCGGCGTTCAGACGGCGACGGGCAGTCATGCTGGCGTAGTTGGTTGCGCCTTCTTGGATGAACATTTTCGCATATTCGCCGCTTTGAATGCGGTATAGCGCTTTTTTCATCGCAGCTTTGGTTGCAGGAGTCACTACTTCAGGGCCGGTAACGTATTCACCGTATTCGGCATTGTTGGAAATGGAGTAGTTCATGTTGGCAATACCGCCTTCGTACATCAGGTCAACGATCAGTTTCAGCTCGTGCAGACATTCGAAGTAGGCCATTTCTGGAGCGTAACCGGCTTCAACCAAAGTTTCAAAGCCGCATTTCACCAATTCAACTGCGCCACCGCACAATACGGCTTGTTCGCCAAACAGGTCGGTTTCGGTTTCTTCGCGGAAGTTGGTTTCGATTACGCCGCCTTTAGTGCCGCCGTTGGCTGCTGCGTAAGACAGGGCGATGTCTTTGGCTTTGCCGCTTTTATCTTGGTAAACGGCGATCAAGGAAGGTACGCCGCCGCCTTTCAGGAATTCGCTGCGTACGGTGTGGCCTGGGCCTTTAGGGGCGATCATGATAACGTCAAGGTCGGCGCGAGGTACGATTTGGTTGTAGTGTACGTTGAAGCCGTGAGCGAACGCCAATACTGCGCCTTCTTTCAAGTTAGGATCGATTTCGTTTTTGTATACGATAGGTTGGTTTTCGTCAGGCAACAGAATCATTACAACGTCGGCTGCTTTAGTTGCTTCAGCAACGGTGCGCACGTCGTGGCCGGCTGCTTCGGCTTTTTTCCAAGAGCTGCCTTGGCGCAGACCGATTACGACATTTACGCCGGAATCTTTCAGGTTTGCTGCGTGTGCGTGACCTTGTGAACCGTAGCCGATGATGGCAACGGTTTTGCCTTTGATCAGAGAAAGGTTAGCGTCTTTATCGTAATAAACTTGCATTTTATTTCCTTAGTGTAAGAGGGTTCCGGATAATCCGGGTTGAGTTAAAAGTAATAGGGGATTAGGCAGGGACTTGGTTCATCAAGACGATTTCCAATGCTTCGGTTTTTCCTTCGATGGATTTGACGAAGTTTTGGAAATGTTCGCTGGCATTGTGCTCATCAATAGCTGCTTGGGATTTCCAGCTTTCTACGAATACGAAACGGTTGGGTTTGCCGATTTCTTGGTGCAGGTCGTAGCTGATGTTGCCTTCTTCTGCACGGCTGGCTTTGACCAATTCTTTAAATTGGGCAGCCAGAGCCTCGGTGTATTCGGGTTTGACGGTAACTAATGCAACGATTTGGATGCTTGACATATTTGTCTCCTACTGTTTTTCAGACGGCCTTTGTTGAAAGTAAAAGGCCGTCTGAACGATACAGCGTTAAATTTTCAAAATGCGCTCGCCACGACCGATACCGGCTGCGCCTGTGCGTACGGTTTCCAAAATTTGGGCGCGACCGACTGTTTCGAGGAAAGAGTCGAGTTTTTCGGTGGAACCTGTGATTTCGATGGTGTAGCTGCGGTCTGTTACATCAATAACACTGCCGCGGTAGATTTCGGTCAATCGTAGGAATTCGTCGCGGTCTTTGCCGACGGCGCGGACTTTTACCAACATCAGTTCGCGTTCGACAAAACGGCTTTCGTTCAAGTCAACCACTTTGATAACTTCAATCAGTTTGTTGAGTTGTTTGGTGATTTGCTCGATAACGTGTTCGTCGCCATGAGTAACGATGGTCATGCGAGACAAGGTTTTGTCTTCGGTTGGCGCAACAGCCAAGGAGTCGATATTGTAATCGCGTGCGGAGAACAAACCTACCACACGGCTCATCGCACCTGATTCGTTTTCCATCAGAATAGATAAGATATGTCGCATTTTTCTCTCCTTACGCTGACAATGTTTCGCGCATATGCGGCGGCAGAACCATCTCGTCCAAGCCTTTGCCGTTGCCGACCATAGGCAGTACGTTTTGTTTCTTATCGGTCAAGAAATCGAGGAATACCAGACGGTCTTTTTGGTTTAATGCTTCCAGCAACGCGCCTTCTACATCGGATTTCTTGTCCACACGGATGCCGATATGACCGTAGGCTTCAGCCAGTTTGACAAAATCAGGCAATGAATCGAAATAGGTTTCCGATTCACGGTTGCCATAATAAAGTTCTTGCCATTGGCGAACCATGCCGAGGTAGCCGTTGTTCAGTGTAACGACGTTAACCGGAACGCGGTATTGGAAGCAGGTCGACAGCTCTTGGATATTCATCTGAATCGAGCCTTCGCCGGTGATACAGAATACATCTTGATCAGGAGCAGCCAGTTTTGCGCCGATGGCATATGGCAGGCCGACGCCCATTGTGCCTAAACCGCCGGAATTGAGCCATTGGCGAGGACGCTCGAATGGGTAATATTGGGCGGTAAACATTTGGTGTTGACCGACGTCGGAAGTAATGATGGCAGAATTATTGGTGATTTCTGCCAGTTTTTGAATGACGTATTGCGGTTTGATGATTTCGCTTTCATTATCAAACCACAGGCAGTTGCGCGAACGCCATTCTTCAATGCTTTTCCACCATTTATCCAATGAGTCGGCTGCAGGTGCAGATTCTTGCTTGCCCCACAATTGAATCATTTCGGACAATACGTTTTTCACGTCGCCGACAATCGGGATATCCACTTTGACGCGTTTGGCAATGCTGGACGGGTCAACGTCAATATGAATAATTTTTTTGGCTTTTTCAAAGAATTTGGACGGTACGGAAATCACGCGGTCATCGAAGCGCGCACCGATTGCCAGTACAACGTCTGCATTTTGCATGGCGAGGTTGGCTTCATAAGTACCGTGCATACCCAGCATGCCCAAGAATTGGCGGTCGCTGGAAGGGTATGCACCCAAGCCCATCAATGTACCGGTACAAGGAGCGCCGATCATGCGGACGAATTTGGTCATTTCCTCAGAGGCATTACCTAAAATCACGCCGCCGCCGAAGTAAACAATAGGGCGTTTGGCGGAAGCCAGCATTTGTACGGCTTTTTTGATTTGACCGATGTGGCCTTGTACAACTGGTTGGTAAGAGCGGATGAAGATGTCTTCTTGCGGATAGCTGAATTTAGCCATTGCTTGGGTGACATCTTTAGGAACATCGACAACAACGGGACCCGGACGGCCGCTTGCGGCGATTTGGAAAGCTTTTTTGATGGTATCTGCCAACTCAGCAATATTGGTCACCAAGAAATTGTGTTTGACACAAGGGCGGGTAATGCCGACTGTATCCACTTCTTGGAATGCGTCTGTCCCGATAAGGGAGTTGCCCACCTGGCCGCTGATGACTACCAACGGAATGGAGTCACTGTAAGCAGTGGCGATACCGGTCAGGGCATTGGTCACGCCCGGGCCGGAAGTCACCAAGGCAACGCCGACTTTGCCGCTGACACGGGCATAGGCATCTGCCGCATGTACGGCAGCCTGCTCGTGGCGAACCAGGATGTGCTTGAATTTATTGAGTTGGAAAAGGGCATCGTAGATTTCGATAACCGCGCCGCCCGGATAGCCGAAAACATACTCGACACCTTCGGCTTTGAGACTTTGCACGATGATTTGTGCGCCAGATAATTGCATATTGACCTCTTTTATATGGTTTCAAACCAATAGGAACAATCCGCCTCACCACAGCACCTGTAATGCAATTCCACCAAGCAGCGATTTAGGGTACGCGCACTGAGGGAATACGATGACAGTCAGACTATCCAAGCAATTGGAAAGAAACACAGAGTTTGTGAAAAAGAGTAGAAACGATAACGCAATCCGACTGTACAAGCAAGACAAAATCTTTCATCTTTTAACGTTTAAGGAGTGAAAATAGATTATCGTTTGATTTTAAAGAAATAAAAAAACGGTTTTATTGAGCTTGATGTGGGTGGATTGTTGACAGTTTGAGTAAGGAGAAGGTTTTTGCAAATTTTGCAAACAAAGAATAGCAAAAAACCTCTTGACCGAATCAAGAGGTTTTTTAAATTTGGTGCCCAGGGTCGGACTCGAACCGACACACCTTGCGGCGGGGGATTTTGAGTCCCCTGCGTCTACCAATTTCGCCACCTGGGCTAGCGAAGAAGTCGTCATTATAGCGAGTTCTCGAATCTTGTAAAGCAGTAATTGAAAAAAAATTGGATTATTTTTATATTTGTTTGATTTTTAATGAATTAAACTTTTTGTGTTTGATGGCTATCTAAATGGAAGGCAGATTTTTAAAACAAAAAAAGCAGTATTTATCTGCAAAAAGGGCTACATTTAATGTGTCAAACGCGTTAATATGAAGATGTTTTGTTTTTATATCGGCCGGGCGGTTGTTTGGCCTTACTTATTTGAAACGGTTTTGGAGAAAATTTATGCTTTCCGTTACACGAACTTTCCTACTCAGTGCTTTTGCGTTGGCTGCTCTGGCTGCTTGTCAGCCTAAAGAAGAGGCCAAAGAGGCTTCTTCGACACCTGCCACTTCTGCTGCGCCTGCTGCTTCCGGTGAGTCTGCACCCAAAGTGCAAGCGCGTGGTACCGATATGCGCAAAGAAGACATTGGCGGCGACTTCACATTGACCGATGGCGACGGCAAACCTTTCAGCCTGAGCGACTTGAAAGGCAAAGTGGTTATCCTGTCGTTCGGTTATACCCACTGTCCTGACGTATGCCCGACCGAGTTGCTGACTTACAGCGATACTTTGAAACAATTGGGCGATCAGGCTAAAGACGTGAAAGTGGTATTTGTCAGCATCGACCCGGAGCGCGATACGCCTGAAGTAATCGGCAAATACGCCAAACAGTTCCACCCTGATTTTATCGGCCTGACGGCTACCGGCGATCAAAGCCTGCCTGTCATCAAACAGCAATACCGTGTGGTATCGGCTAAAGTTAACCAAAAAGAAGACAGCGAAAACTATTTGGTCGACCACTCTTCAGGTGCATATTTGATTGATAAAAACGGCGAAGTGGCGATTTTCTCGCCTTATGGCAGTGAGCCGGAAACGATTGCGGCTGATGTGAAAACATTATTGTAAAACCGTAGTTGAGGCCGTCTGAAATGGGTTGTGGATTTCAGACGGCCTTCTTGTTTTTGATACGGCAAAGGAGAAGAAAAAATGACCGACACACTTTTAACGATTGCTTTATCCAAGGGGCGAATTTTTGAGGAAACCCTGCCGCTGTTGGCCGCCGCCGGTATTGTGCCTGCTGAAGAGCCGGAAAAATCGCGCAAGCTGATTATTGGTACGAATCATGACAATATCCGTTTGGTGATTGTACGCGCAACCGATGTGCCGACTTATGTGCAATATGGTGCGGCGGATTTCGGTATTGCCGGTAAGGACGTGCTGATCGAGCATGGCGGAGATGGCCTGTATCAACCTTTGGATTTGCATATTGCTTCATGCCGCATGATGGTTGCGGTGAAAAAAGGTTTTGATTACGCCGCTGCGTCCAAACCCGGCAGCCGCTTACGGATTGCCACCAAATATCCAGACATCGCCGCCGAACACTTTGCCGACAAGGGTGTGCATGTGGACATCATCAAACTGTACGGCTCGATGGAGCTTGCGCCTTTGGTCGGTCTGAGCGACGCGATTGTCGATTTGGTTTCCAGCGGCAATACTTTGAAAGCCAATGGTTTGGAAGCTGTAGAACATGTGGCTGATATTTCCAGCCGCTTGGTGGTCAACAAGGCGGCATTGAAAACCAAATATGCGCTGTTGAATCCGATTATTCAGGCATTTGAAAATGCTGCTAAGGCCGTCTGAAAAGTTTTTGGCAAAACCTGTCTGCCAACCCAGTTTGAAAGCCCCGTCATGATGCAAAGCAAACCGACACTCGATACGATTCTTTCCCATCGTTCCATCCGCAGGTTTACTTCCGAACCGATTGCCGATGAAATCCTCGATACGCTGGTTCGCGCCGGACAACAGGCTTCAACTTCCAACAATCTGCAATGCGTTTCCATCATCCGCGTATCCGACCTTGCGCTGAGGCAGGGGATACATGAAGCGGCAGGAAGCGCACCTTATATTGTCCATTGTGCGGAATTTTTATTGTTTTGCATCGATTTTTCTAAACACAAGGCGATGTTTCCCGATGCGCAAATTGATTGGGCGGAAGTAACCCTGATTGGTGCGGTCGATGCAGGTATTATGGCGCAAAACGTATTGCTTGCCGCCGAATCGCTTGGGCTGGGCGGCGTGTATATCGGCGCGCTGCGCAATAATGCGCAAAAAGTATCGGATGTATTGAACCTGCCGGATTATTGCGTACCTTTGGTGGGATTGTGTCTCGGTTATCCCGACCAAGACCCACCGCTCAAACCGCGCCTGCCTAAGGAAATGGTCTATGCCGAAAACGCTTGTCCGAGCCTGAATGCCGAGGCGGTTGAAGCCTATAATCAGGCAGTGGCGGATTATTATGAGTTACGCAAGGGAAGTCCGATACCTTGGAAGGAATCGCTGGCCAAAACCTTGGGCAATCCTGTGCGGCCGCATATGTTGGCGTTTTTGCAGAAAAAAGGTTTTTTGAAAAGATAATGTTCAGACGGCATGTGTGTGGCTGAGGCCGTCTGAAAACAATAGGAACGAAACAAGGAAGAGAGCAAACCATGAAGAAACTCGACACCCAATCCCCTGATTTTCAAGCCGAACTCAAAGCATTACTCGCTTTTGAAACCGCGCAAAATCCTGAAATCGACCGTATTGTTGCCGACATCTGCGCCGATGTTCAAAAACGCGGCGATGCGGCGTTGATTGAATACACCAACCGCTTTGACGGTACATCCGCACAAACCATTGACGATTTAATCCTGACGCAAGACGATTTGCAGTCTGCGTTTGGGCGTTTGCCTGAAAACATTCAGACGGCCTTGAAAACGGCCGCGAGACGGGTGGAAAGCTACCATAAACACCAAAAAATGGAGTCGTGGACTTACGAAGACGAAGACGGCACGCTTTTGGGTCAACAGATTACGCCGCTTGACCGTGTCGGTATTTATGTTCCGGGCGGCAAAGCCGCTTATCCCAGTTCCGTCATTATGAATGCCATGCCCGCCCACGTTGCCGGCGTGAAAGAAATCATCATGGTTGTTCCCACTCCGAAAGGCGAGCGCAACGATATTGTGTTGGCGGCTGCTTTTGTGGCCGGTGTAACCAAAGTGTTTACGGTCGGCGGCGCGCAGGCGGTTGCGGCTTTGGCTTATGGTACGGAATCGGTACCTCAAGTCGATAAGATTACCGGCCCGGGCAATGCTTTTGTCGCTGCGGCCAAACGTCGTGTGTTCGGCGTGGTCGGCATTGATATGGTGGCAGGGCCGTCTGAAATTTTGGTGATTGCCGATGGCACGACGCCTGCCGATTGGGTGGCCATGGATTTGTTCAGTCAGGCGGAACACGATGAAATTGCACAAGCGATTTTGATCGGTACTTCCCAAGCGTATTTGGACGAAGTTCAGACGGCCATGAACCGCCTGATTGAAACCATGCCGCGCCGTGCGATTATTGAAGCTTCATTGGGCAACCGCGGTGTAATGATTTTGGCTAAAGACTTGGATGAAGTCTGCGAAATCGCCAACTATATTTCTCCCGAACACTTGGAATTGTCGGTTGAGAATCCGCAAGAGTGGGCGAAAAAAATCCGCCATGCCGGTGCGATTTTCATGGGACGCTATACCAGTGAAAGCCTGGGCGACTATTGCGCAGGCCCTAACCACGTTTTGCCGACCAGCCGCACGGCGCGTTTCTCTTCTCCTTTGGGAACATATGATTTCCAAAAACGCTCCAGTCTGATTCAGGTTTCAGAACAAGGTGCGCAGAAATTGGGTAAAACCGCCAGCGTGTTGGCGCATGGCGAAAGTTTGACTGCGCACGCCAGAGCGGCTGAGTTCCGTTTGAAAGACTGAGTGAAACGTTGGTTAAAGTCGTAAGAAATCAAAAAGGGCATCTAAACAGATGCCCTTTTTATTGTGATGAAGGTTTGGCCGAGAAGGTTTCAGGCCGTCTGAAAACAGGTTTAACGGTTTTTCAGCCAGTCATTACGCATTTGTGCGGCTTCTTCAAAATAGCGGTAAAGCTCGGTTTTGTTGCCGTCAGAAAGGAGCTGTTCCAATTTGGATAATTGTTCTTTCAAGTCGCCGGTCAGTTTGAGCAGGGCAGGGCAGTTGGCCATGCAGATGTCTGTCCAAACGGCAGGATGGCTGGAAGCGATGCGGGTAAAGTCGCGAAAGCCGGTGGCGGCATAGGGGAGGTAGTCTTTGCCGTGAGGATGATCAACCAAAGCGTGGACATAGGCAAAGGCGACTAAGTGCGGCAAGTGGGAAACGGCGGCAAAAATATTGTCGTGTTCTTCGGCACTCATGGTCGAAATTTGCGAACCAACCGCCTGCCACAGGCTTTTCAGCCGTCTCAGGCCATCTGAAGCCTCTTGGCCATGTAGCGTAATAATCAGGCGGCTGTTTTGAAACAAACCGCAACGCGCGGATTTTGCCCCGCTTTGATCGGAGCCGGCAATCGGGTGGGCGGCAAAACATTGCGGCAGGCGGTCGGATAAGTGGGTGCGGAAGGCATTGAGTGCCGATTGTTTGGTGCTGCCGACATCGGAAACGCAGGCCGTATCTTTTAAGAAGGGCTTGATGTCGCGGCATACGTCAGGCAGGACGGAGACAGGCGTGGCAATCAAAACCAAATCGGCGTTGCCGATGCTTTCGGCGCAAATATCCGGATAGGCATGGTCGATGATGCCGCATTCGAGTGCGTAATTGAGGTTGTCGGCATTGGTGTCGATGCCGGTAACGGTTTGCACCAGTCCCAAGCGTTTGAGGTCGAGCATGAACGAGCCGCCGATTAAACCGACGCCGATAAGGGTGATACGGGGGAAAAAGGCGGAAGTGTTCATGGTTTGAATCCGGTTTAAGTGAAAAAGCTTATTTTAATCCGTTATGGAGGCCGTCTGAAAGTTGTCATCAAGGTTTCAGACGGCTTTTTTTATGGTCGAATTTTCATGATTTAGGCATAGAAAACTCCGTTTAGTAGGAGCATGTAACCGATTATCAGATTTTCATACACTAAAATAATCATCTGAATTAGTATAACGTCTTAAAGTAAGTAATTGGTATCTTAAAGTAAATTATTAAAGCATATTTTATTTTGATTGATATCGAATAAAATAATTCACTCAGAAAGAAGGAATTTATGAGTTTTTCACAAACCGAATTAGTCAACGCAATGCGTTTGCTTTCTACCCGTCTGCCGCAGTTTCCGGAGCAGCAAAACCAAGTATCTCGCATGTTGCGCATTGTAACCGAACGTTTGAGCAGCCATTTGAACGAAAACCTGAAAGCGTTCGGCATCAATGAAAACCTGTGGTTTTCCCTGATGGCGGTTTACGTCAGCCCAAACAGCGAAATCCTGCCTTCGCGCTTGAGCGACCTGATGGACTTGACGCGCACCAGTGCAACACGCCTGTCGGACGACATGGTTGAGCGCGGCTGGGTAGAGCGTTATATCAATCAGAAAGACCGCCGTCAGATTGTGCTAAAATTGACTCCTTCGGGTGAGACCTTTATCCACAAAGTATGGCCGCAAATTGCCCGTCAGAGCGGCCAAGCGTGGGAAGATTTCACGAAAGAGGATTATGATACGCTGCAACACCTGTTGGGTAAACTGTTGAACCGTTTGGGCAATTGACAACAGACGGCCTGAAGGTCTGCGGCAGACACACATCAACGGAGTCTGTATGAAATTAGGTTTGGTCAAATCAAGCGTATGCGTTGCCGCTGTTTCGCTGTTGGCGGCATGTGCGCCGTTCGGCAAACAGTCGCCTTTGGATGAGACAACAGCCTATCCGCTGCCGCAAGGCCAATCTGCCGCTACTGCCCAAGACGGCTGGTGGATGAAGCTGAAAGATAAAAAATTAAACAATTTGATTGCTTCCGCCATTCAGACGTCTACCAATCTGCGTGTCGTCAAGGCAAGGTTTGAGCAGGCTCAGGCGCAGCTGGGCGTTGTAGGAGCCGCCAACAAACCGCAAGTCAGTTTGGGCGTTACAGGTCTGGGTGCTTATGTTTCACCCAAACCTCAAGCCGGTATGGTTGATACCGACCATACATTGGTTTTGGCGCACGCAGCCTTACAAGGCAGTTTGGTTTTCGACTTTTGGGGTAAAAACCGAGAGCAGATTCAAGCTGTTTTAGGAAAAAGCAGGGCTGCGGAGTATGAAGCGCATCATATCCGCACCGAGTTGGCTCACGCCGTTGCCGCCCAATATTTTGCGTGGCAGATGGCGACAGAACAACTGGCTTTGCTGGATACGCGCATAGAGCTGGCGGATAAAGCATTGAAACTGATGCAACAACGCGTTAAAGCGCAGCTGGCTCCTGCCGATGCCTTGCACGCTCTGGAAATGGCGCAACAACAATTACAGCTTGAAAAATCGGCATGGACTCAGAAAAATGAGAAAATCCTCAACAGTCTGGCTGTATTGACCGGCCGTGTACCGGGTGCATTGAATGGACAGGTTCCGGAAAAAATGGCGGCTGTACCTTCATTGCCGGTTAGCCGTATTGAAGCGGATTTACTGGCGGCCCGCCCCGATATCGCGGCGCAAAAAGCTTTGCTTGAAGAGAAATGGCATATCGTCAAATCGACCGAAGCAGAGTTTTACCCGAATATCGAATTAAAAGTTTTGGCAGGTATGACGCACATTGATGCGTTCAATCTGATTCGCGGACGGACATCCGGTATGTTGGGCATTGTTCCGGCTTTGAATCTGCCATTGTTTACTTCCGGCGCGCTGCAGTCCAAATTGGCGGGCAAACGCGCCCAATATAACGAGCAGGTTGCCGTGTATGACCAAACCGTTTTGAACGCCATGCGTTCGGCGGCAGATGCTGTAGTCGACTATCAAAGCCTGAAAAGCCGACAAGATACTTGGAATAAGATGGTCAATATTGCCGATAAATCTGTGCAAAATGCGAAAGGACGTGTTCGTGCAGGTTTGGATAACGGCTTGACCGCTTTGCAAAAACAAGACGAAGTTGCGCGTACAAAAATGTCGGCGGTTCAATACCATGCAGAATATCTGACAGCTTGGAGTAACCTCAATGCCCAGTTGGGTGGAGGCTTTAAATTAAATAAGAAATAAACGTTTTATTAAAACGTAGGCCGTCTGAAAGTGATTTCAGACGGCCTTTTGCTTACCTTATTTACATTTGCTACCGGAAGAAATTATTGTAATGAATAGAGTGTAACTATAAAATATGACCCTTTAGCGCGTTAAACGCTCGTATTGGGGCTGATGGTATAAGTCAGCTACCCAGCAAGACAATAATATCGTTATCACATGTGCAGAATTAAAGTTAGGACTTATGGATACTCAATCAGAAAAAAATAATGTCCAAAAAGAAACGGAAGTAGTCGCTTCCGGCGCTAAAACGCATCGCAAACGCAATTTGGTTATCGTTACGCTTCTATTCCTTATTGCGGCAGCAGGAGTTGCTTTGGCGTATTTCCTGTTTTGGCAGCATGAAGAAGAAACGGAAGATGCTTATGTGGCCGGTCATTTGGTGATGATTACGCCGCAGGTGAACGGCACGGTGCGCAAAGTCATGTATGACGATACGGATGTCGTGAAAAAAGGCGATGTTTTGGTGGCTTTGGACGACAGCGATTTTCAGCTGGCATACGATCGCGCGCAAAATGAATTGATTCAGGCCATCCGTCAAAACAAACAGCAAACTGCGGTCAATTCAAAAGCCAAAGCACAAGTGTTGTTGCGTAAAGCCGATTTGGCCCGTGCGCAAGCCGATTTGCGCCGCCGCGAATCTTTGGCGGGGACGGAAGCGGTTTCCGGTGAAGAACTCAGCCATGCTCGCGCCGCTGTGGTTCAGGCTCAGGCTGCATTGAAAGCGGTTGAGGCGGAAGAAGTTTCTGCTCAGGCAGCGTTGGGCAGCAATATTCCTTTGCGCCAACAACCGGTAGTTCAGACGGCCATCAGCCACATCAAAGACGCTTGGCTGAATCTGCAACGTACGCAAATCCGTTCGCCGATCAGCGGCCAAATTGCCAAACGCAATGTCCAAGTCGGCCAACGTATCGCGCAAGGTACGCCGATGATGGCCGTTGTGCCTCTGTCTGAATTGTGGGTGGATGCCAACTTTAAAGAATCGCAACTGCGCAAAATGAAAATCGGACAGCCTGTTGAAATGACAGCCGATTTGTACGGCAGTAAAGTGGTTTACCATGGCAAGGTAATGGGCTTGTCGGCAGGTACGGGCAGTGCGTTCTCATTACTGCCGGCGCAAAATGCAACGGGCAACTGGATTAAAGTTGTGCAACGTGTGCCGGTGCGTATCAGTTTGGATGCTAAAGAATTGCAACAAAATCCGCTCCGTGTCGGTTTGTCGATGACTGTTAAAGTCGATATTGCCGAGAAGGGCAGCGGTAAAGCCATGACTGCCGAAGCAGAACGAAATACTGCCTTGCCGGAAACGGAAAGTGTGGATTGGAAAGCTGCCGATGCTTTAGTCGATAAAATCTTCGAGCAATACGCAAAATAATCTTTTCAGACGGCCTGAGTCTTTTATTGAAGGCTCAGGCCGTCTGAAATATTGATTCTCTTCAATCGACCGCTTTGGCGGTTGTCTTATAGTTTATAAATATGAATTATCCGCCTTTACAAGGGTTTAAGCTGGTGTTGGCAACTTTGGCGCTCAGCTTGGCCGTATTTATGGAAGTCTTGGACAGCACCATCGCCAACGTCGCCGTGCCTGTTATTGCAGGGGATTTGGGTGCGGCTACCACGCAGGGAACTTGGGTGATTACCTCATTTGCCGTAGCCAATGCCATCTCTGTTCCCTTGACAGGTTTTTTGGCCAAGCGGTTCGGCGAGGTCAAAATCTTTATCGCCGCTGTGATCGGGTTTGTCGTAACGTCATGGCTGTGTGGCATTGCACATAATCTTCAAGCCTTGGTTTTTTTCCGTGTATTGCAAGGCTTCATCGCCGGGCCATTGATTCCCTTGTCCCAAAGCCTGTTGATGGCTTCTTATCCGCCTGAAAAACGAACATTGGCGCTGGCCTTATGGGCGATGACCGTCGTTGTTGCCCCTGTGTTGGGGCCGATTTTAGGCGGTTGGATTTCAGACAATTGGCATTGGGGATGGATTTTCTTTATCAATATCCCGATCGGGATTTTGTCTGCAACTATTGCTTGGAAGCAGCTTCGACACAGGGAAACTGAAATCGTCAGGGTGCCAATCGATTATGTCGGGCTGGTGTTGATGATTGTCGGTGTCGGCGCATTGCAAATGATGCTTGATAGAGGTAAGGAATTGGACTGGTTTGCCTCGGGAGAGATTATCGTTTTGGGCGTTACCGCTTTGGTGTTCCTGACCTATTTTATTGTTTGGGAGCTGGGCGAGGAATACCCGATTGTCGATTTGTCATTGTTTAGAAATAGAAACTTTACGATAGGCGTTGTTGCGACATCCTTGGGCTTTATGGTGTATATGGGTACATTGACCTTGCTGCCTTTGGTGTTGCAATCAAATCTCGACTATACCGCTACTTGGGCTGGTTTGGCTGCTGCACCGGTAGGTTTTCTGCCGATTATTCTGTCGCCGATTATTGGTAAGTTTGGCAATCGCGTCGATATGCGCCTGTTTGTCAGTGCCAGCTTCTTGGTGTTTGCCTATACATTCCATTGGCGAACCGACTTCTATGCCGGCATGGATATGAGCAACGTCGTTTGGCCACAGTTTTGGCAGGGTTTAGGCGTAGCCATGTTCTTCCTGCCCCTGACCAGTATCACCTTATCACATATGAAGGGCAACCAAATTGCCTCGGCCAGTAGCTTGTCTAATTTCTTGCGAGTCTTTATGGGCGGTGTCGGAGTGTCCGTTGTCAGCACCATGTGGGAACGGCGCGAAGCTCTGCACCATACTCAGCTGACCGAACATATTAATTCATTGTCCTCAATCAGCAACCAATCTATTCAAGGCATGATGGCCAATGGCCTGAGCAAAGAGCAAGCCCTGGCTACGATAAATAGTACTATTTCCCAACAAGGCTTTATTATTGGCTCAAATGAAATCTTCTTGGCAGGCAGTATCATATTCATCAGTATGATTCCCATTATTTGGCTGGCAAGACCTCCGTTTAGCGGTTCCGGCGGGGGAGGGCATTAGATAAAAGGCCGTCTGAATTTCAGACGGCCTTTTATCTATTATATTATTTAAAACTCAATAATAGATCTCTAAATGCATTTGGATCTTTAATAAACGTCATTTCTCCTGATTGAGGGAAATGGAAATCAAGTAGGCGAGATACCCAGAAACGAATACATCCGGCTCTTTGTGCAGTAGGAAAATACGCGTGTTCTTCATCAGATAATGGACGTACGCTTTCATAGCCATGGATAAAGGCATCATAAAGGACAGGGTCTAATTTGTTATCAGCTGTTCGTGCCCAATCGTTAACCGCAATTGCCAGGTCGTACATGAAATTACCGTTACACGCATAATAGAAGTCGATAAAGCCGGAAACTTCATCTCCATTAAGCAATACGTTGTCCTTAAATAAATCGGCATGGATAATACCGGAAGGTAAATGCTCTCCTAGATTTTCATCTAAAGCTGCAATTTCAGATTGAAGCAGTGCAGCATCCTCAGAATCTAAAACAGGCAGCAACTGAGTGCAGGCATCGTGCCACCAGTCATCATAACGAGGATTTTTCATTTTTAAAGGAAAGTCTTGGCCGGCTAAATGCATTTTGGCCAGCATAGCACCGGTATGGAAGCATTGAGCTTCAGTTGGCCAGCCAGTATCAGAACCATTCAAACAAGTAACCAAACAAGCCGGTTTTCCGGCCAAAATAGAATGCAGTCCGCCATCTTTACGAGCAATCGGAGCGGCGCAGGCAACACCATTCAGACTCAAATGCTGGTTTAGTTCTAGAAAGAAAGGCAGTTCTTCTGATTTCAAAACCTCAAAAACAGTCAATACATAACGACCGGTTGAAGTAGTCAAAAAATAATTACTATTAGTAATTCCTTGAGCAATCCCCTGCAAAGAAACAAAATCTCCCAAATCATATTGCAGAAGGAAGTCACGCATTTGAGCGTCG
Organism: Neisseria sp. HMSC070H10; assembly: GCF_001837635.1. Lineage (NCBI taxonomy): Bacteria > Pseudomonadati > Pseudomonadota > Betaproteobacteria > Neisseriales > Neisseriaceae > Neisseria > Neisseria sp. HMSC070H10. The sequence goes on along the minus strand of NZ_KV833379.1, from coordinate 239 downwards.
GAAACACTGGTATAGACAGACATAGCAAACTCGAGGCTGATATAAAAGAATCAAGGAAACATCATACCAAAAAACAAGCGCCAACAATATAAATTAAAGCGAGGGTCAAATTCAAAAGGCCGTCTGAAATACTCTTTCAGACGGCCTTAGTATTGAATCGGGTTGGATTTGGAAAGAGAATAGGGAAGTTTTGAATGTTTTTAGAAAAATAAAAACCCTGTTAAAACAGGGCGGTGGTT